>CAYUEJ010000016.1:0-13770 GCA_964442565.1 uncultured Candidatus Epulonipiscium sp. | reverse complement strand
AAAGACTAAATAACTTTCTCATGTAAATCCTCCTTTTTTTAATCTTAATACAGTATTACCTAATATATAAAGGTTATGAACACATCAAAAAATCTAATATCATAACCATTATCTCGGCCCTTGTTGCACTATCACTCATATCTAGGTTTAATATTTCTTTTGTTTGTACTTCTCTTAAATATAGTGCTACTGAATCTTCTGCCCATGTAGATACATTTATGCCTTTTGGACTATTATCTGTTTGTAAGTATCCTTTTTGTACTAATAGCCTAGACAAAACAGCAGCTACTTCTTGTCTTGTTATAGGAGCAGAAGGTGCAAATGTATTATCTTCAAATCCAACTAACCACCCCTCATTAACAGCATTTAGCACGCTGTTATAGTACCATGCTCCTTCTTTAACATCTGTAAAATTAATAGCTCCTGCTGTTGGAAGTGTAGGAACCACTCTTGTTAGCATAGCTGCAAATTCTGCCCTTGTAGTATTCGCATCAGGTGCAAATATGGTTTCACTCCTACCTGCTACATATCCTAATGCTGATAATTCGTTAATGGCATCTAATTGCCATGTTACATTATTAAGGTCATCAAATACTTTAGGCTTAGCCTCTTTTACGGTATACTTACTAAAGTGTGGTAAAAATACCTTAACAGCCTTATCTTTCGCCTTATATATACCACCTACTATTATCTCTTCATCACCTATGATTTGATAAACAGCTGGATAGTTATAGGCTAACTGATCAACTTTAAATATTACAGCTACTGGTTTTTTGAAAGTAGCATCTGTTGTTAGGTCTGTAATCTTTCCATTTTGACTTATGTTTATTATATAGTTCTGCTCCTGAAACGTATCATGTTCTAAAAGTAGCTCCACTGACTTTGTCCTAATAGAAATATCTGCTTTTTTATCAATTGCAGCCCAAACACCTTCTGGTATATCCACCTGGACATCATACACCTGACTATCTATCTCAATATTTAATATTGGTCTTATAATCCTAGTAAGCTGAATTTTGTGTTCCTTAGCTATTTCATTCATTTCCTTAATAATTTTTTCAGCCTCTTTAAGTTGATTTTTAATGTTCAGACTTGAAAGAGTAACCCTTCCCTCTTTAATTACTACATCTTGTGCCATTACTTTTGAAATCAATGACTCTGCAGTTAAAATTAATTTTTCTTCTGTTATTTTATCTGATATATCTCCCCAAATGCTACCTGCTTGCTTCCCTGTACCTGAACTTGTAGCAGATGAATCTTTGCTTGGGTTTGACCCATATTCTGACTTTTTTATTACAATTAAAAATCTCGCTGAAAGTTCATCAACGGGCACTGTATACATACCACCTACTGATTGAATTTTCTCCCCATTAATACCATCTACTAGCATACCTCCACCAATCGTACCTGCATCTAACTCAAAAGTATCTTGCTTAAGTCCAGTATTTAATAAATATATAACTTTATTATCCTTGTCTTCTTTTAGATCTGCGTACTTTGTATCTGTTGACAATAAATGTGTACGCTTTCCATTCCATAATGCTGAATTTTCATTACGAAGCTTCATAAGTTTTTTTGTATATTCCTGTAAACCCTGCTCATCTTTTGAAAATCCATCACCATCTGTCGGAAGACGTCCCGGCATACGTGCTATATTATCATCAGCTACAACATAACCTGGTATCGTATCTCCCTGATTAATGTATCCTTCACATTCCATTCCTATTTCCTCGCCGTATAATAGTGTTATCGGCCCTGTATAGCTTGCTAAAAAACTAATAGCAGCTTTATGTCTCTTCCAATAGTCTGGATTTTCTGCTCCATAATTCAAATGTGGTGCTCTTTGAATTAAATCTCCAAATCTTACAAGGTCATGATTCCCAATCATTAGATTCGGAACTGCATGATCTGCATAAGTTTTATGTGTTTCAAATACTTCATTTAGTTTTCGTGCTGGTTGATTATACTTCCCGGTCTGAATGTGTTCTTCACCAGCTAATACCTGAACTAACCTATAACGCCCTGGGAAATCAAAAGCTGAATGAAGTCCTGGTGCAAAATCTGGTCCATAAGCACGCTGCTGAATATCTTCTTCCCCTGACCAATCTTCTCCTACCATATATCCAAGTGTTCCCCATGTATGACCATTAGCTTTACGATCTTTAGCCTTATCTTCTACAGCCTCTCTAATCTGCCTCCAGTAGTTATCATCTTGCATTGGAATAGATACTTGGTATGATTGGTCTAATCTCCAACCATCAATCTCTAACTCATCCATCCAGTAGGTTGCTACTTCCTTATAGAAGTTTAGTGTTTCTTCATCATAATGTACCGGGTTATTAGAGTCTGCACCTTTTCCTGGTGTAATCTTATATCCACTTGGTGAAACTGGTATATCCACCCCTGCCTTATGGTGACCAAACACCCCGTCTAAAAATACATACATACCCATTTCATGTGCTTTATCTACTAACTCTTTAGCATCTTCCAGTGTCCCAAACTTTGGGTCAATCTTAAAGTAATTTGTAGTGAAATATCCTGTTGAATCAAGTCTATCGGCAGCTTCATCCTGCCCTTCTATCTTAGCTGATTCAAATATCGGGGTTAACCAAATTGCATTCATGCCCAATTCTTTGATATATGGAAGTGCCCCAGTAATTCCTTTAAAATCTCCTTCATGATGACTTGGCCCATACCCTGTTCCATGACCTATATCTTTATCTCCATCACGATAGGCTGACACCATAATTTGGTATGTTCTAAGATTATTAAAAGCTGTTTTATCAATCTTTACATCTTCCATTTTTGTATATACATACTGATTAGTTTGGCTTGTATCTCCTTTGTCAATAGCCACCTTAAGGGTAATACTATCTCCAACCTTAAGATTTTTTCCAAACTTTATTACATCATTACTTTGGAACTTTATGCCCCCATCTTTTAATGGATCACTACCATCTAGTGTATATACAGCTTGTTTAATATTGTTTCCTGTGTATTTAATCTTTACAGATGCCTCATCTTTAAAATACTTGGTATAGGTATTAGTGCCATAATTATCTACACTTATAGACATTGAGGGTTCTGTATCATAAATCTTAAAGTTTTCATCAATCCAGCAGGTTTTATTTGTACTTAAATCGCTTGATTGCGGTCCATCTGGACCTTGTGTTAATACGAACTCTGCCTTTTTGCCATAAGCGCCTTCAAATATAGATATATACCATTCTGTTTTATTGCCATTAGAATCTTTTACTTGTGATAATTTTTTTCCTGGCCAGTTGGTGTCACCTAATTCTCCCCAGGTGTGTATATAAGCATTTTCCCAATCTGCTGGCTTTCTAAAGTAGATTGCAAGGTCTTGATCTGGGTTATAGGGGGGGCCTTCCTCCTCATCGTCTCCGCCTGGATCCTTATCACCTTTATCTGGGTAAAGTCCTGGATCATGAGAATATATTCTACCATCTGCTGTTACCCAAGCTACCTTAGTCATTACTTCAAAGTTTTTCCCTACATCTTGCTGCTCGATTTTAGCATCCCAGGTTCCATTATTGAATAAGAATTCTATTTTTTGGGATGATTTGATTTCTTTTTTATACCATCCTTCTTTACCTTCTACGGCTTCCATAATTCCAGGTTCTTCCCCTAGATTACTTGTTTCCCAGTTTCCATCTTTGGCATACCAAATATATGGTTTTTCCCAATCTGCTGGTTTTTCTACATAAATAGTTATGTCTTTAGTCTCTAGTTCTGGTGCTGTCTTGTCATAGCTCGCCCTATCAACAAATACATGAGTGCTATTAGGTGTTACCTGAACTTTATTACCTTGGAACCTGGTGAGCCCTGTTACACCCGCCCTTTCGCTATCAACAACCCTAATCCAGTCTTCTCCATCTAACTCTATGTCTTGGAATTGTTTGCTTCCGTTATGGATTACTACAATCCTATCCCAGTCATCATTAGATGCTTTACCTTTTATTTCGTAGCCAACCATAGCCTGATCTGGCATACTTAAGAATGTTAGATTGTTAGAGACTTGCTCTGTAGTTGGCATTCTAAATGCTGGGTGCTCCTTGCGCAGCTTAATTAAGCCCTTATAATACTCAAATACTTCGCTGTACTCGGCTTTCCTTGCCCAATCTAATTGGTTAACACTATCTGGACTCTTATAACTATTTTCATCTCCGCCCTTTGTGCGAAGCATTTCCTCACCTGCATGGATAAAAGGTATTCCTTGTGATGTTAATACTATGGCTGTGGCAAACTTATCCATGCGAATTTTTTCGAACTCACTTGCCATAGGTGCCGATATACCAATCTTATCCCATAATGTGTGGTTATCATGGGCCGAAACATAACTAACGGTTTGAGTTGGCTCCTTAGCCCACGGCTCATCAGAGTAATTTACCTTGCCATAATCAACTTGCGGGTGATTTGTAGATCCTACAACTCCAAATTTTATACTCTCTGCCGATTTTTTTGCATCTTCACTGCTCCCATTTATGAAAGCTACGCCTTTAGCATCAAATACTGAGCCTTTAAGTCCATCTCGAAGATCATCGCTAAATGCTGCTACTCTAGAATCAAGTTTAGGAATATTTTTCTTAAGTGCCCTATCTGATTCTGCTAGTGGTGTATCTCCTGCTGTCCATCCTTCACCATACATAATTATTTCTGGGTTTATCTTATCTAATTCTGCCCTTATTAGATTCATTGTCTGCGTATCATGTAGAGCCATTAGATCAAAACGGAATCCGTCAATATTGTATTCACTTGCCCAGTATGTTACAGAATCCAGCATAAATTTACGCATCATTGAACGCTCTGATGCTGTTTCATTACCGCATCCTGAACCATTAGAGAAGTTCCCTTTATCATCCATACGGAAATAATACCCTGGTACTATTTTATTAAAGTTGGACTGGGAAGCATCCCCGCCTAAGTGGTTATATACAACGTCCATAATAACTCCTAAATCGTTATCATGCAGTCTTTGAACCATTTCCTTAAATTCTGAAACTCTTACCTGTCCCTCGCTTGGGTCTGTTGAGTAAAAACCTTCTGGTACATTATAGTTTTGTGGGTCATATCCCCAGTTAAACTGCGGGGTATCCATCTTGCTTTCATCAACTGATAAATAGTCGTAAACAGGCAATAAGTGGATATGGGTAGCTCCTAATTCTTTAATATGATCAAGTCCTGTACTTACTCCACTTTCATGTTCGGTTCCTGTTTCAATAAGCCCTTTATACTTTCCTTTGTTTTCAATCCCAGAATCTGGGTGGATTGATAAGTCCCTTACATGAAGCTCATAGATAACAGCATCTGTTTGATTTGGCACTGTTTTATGGTCATTTCGTTGCCATCCTTCTGGGTTTGTACTATCAAGATCAATTACCATGCCTCGCTGCCCATTAGTTCCAGTTGTCCTTGCATATGGATCAACAGCTTCTACTGTCTTGCCAGCTACTGTTACCTGGTAGGTATAATATTTCCCGTTTAAATCACTATCTACCTTATATCTCCATGTACCTTTTTCACTTTTAGCCATATCATGGGTATCTATAGCATCACCTGTGCTCCCATTGTCATATAAATTTACTTTTACCTCTGTTGCTGTAGGTGCCCATAATACAAACTCTGTATTTGCTTTTGTATATATTGCACCTAATTCCCCTTCATATGTATAGAGGTCTTCAAACTTCTTTGTACTGTAAATATTGCTTAGTCCTACTGGCATTGCCCCATATCCATCAATTCTCACTTCATAGGTTCTTGCTATATCAAGCTCTTCTGATGCTGTAATTACACCTGTAACACCATCATTATTAAGACTTATACTTGCATCAATTTTTGAATTAGTAATAGTCTCGAGTAGCACTATGCCTTCTGTGTTTTCCACTGGCATATTAACTGCAAACTCTATAGATTTAAAATCGTCCCTTAACTGGGCCTTGGTAATCGAAGCTGTTATATCCCCATAATATATGTTAGGGTCACCTTGCATTAGGTATATTGTTATTTCCCCGTTTTCATCAACCTTACTTAAATCTATAAATCTGTCACCATCTCCATCTTTTTCTTCCCAGTCACCTTTTCTAACAATTATTCCAACATTAATTTTACCTTGCATATTAGTAAATGTATGTGTTGCTATCTTGCCATCTTCACCATCTTGTGTGAAGTCAACCTGCACACCGTCGCCATCTTCTGGCCACATCCATAAATTCCAACCATCATAGTCCTTATTTCTACGGATATAATTTACGTTAATGTTTATCTCTTCATGATTGTATTCGCTAGAATTTAACTTTAACCCTATGGCAGATTTACAGGTCTCTAGAACTTCATTAAATGGATTCTCATCTTTCAATAATGTATCTAATGGATTGGCAAATACCGTTAATATATTTCCGCAAACCATAATAAATATAAGAAGCCAGCTAACTATAATTTTCTTACTTTTCTTATACATTTTTTCCTCCGATACCCTTATATTTTATATGCTTATCTTTGAGATTCTAAACTCTTTTCTATTTCTTCAATAATTTTACTGCCACCTTGTTCATTCCATTGCTCTACAAATAAATCGAACTCATCTATCGGCAAAAATCCGGTTACAATTTTTAGAAACATTTCTTCTTCTAATTCTTCTAGACTTGCCCATTTCGCCTTCATTGTATCTGTTGCTCCCCAAAATACTGGTTCTACCCAGTTAAATTTACCTTCATTGGTTAACCTATCAATAAGGCCAACCCCCTTCATTCTTGAATGATATTTTGCCCAGTCTGTTACACTTGCTTCTTCAGGATTTCCCAAGTAACTCTTAATACTTCCTATAGTAACAAGTGATTCTACTGTGGATACTTCATCTAGTGTTATTATGTCATTTACCCCCTGGCAAACTTCTTTGTAATCATCCAGTAATGATGTATACATATTAACGACGATATCAAAAGGCCTAACCGAACCATCTACAGCATCTTTTTGATACTTGGCTACCTCGGGCGCATCTATTTCAAGTGTCTTGCTATTTGCTAATTCATCATGGAACAGATTTCCAATCTGAATTGCTAATTCTGGATATTCATAGTCTTTGCGAACAACTATAAAACCACTTACTGCACTGTTATGGAATACATTTACCTTGCCATCCTTATCTTCCAATACATATGATGCAAACCTAGCCTTATTATCTATTTCTCTTACATTGTTTAATAACCAATCCGGTGTATGCCATACACCAAAAGTTATACCTGATTGACCATTTGTGTATAGCTCTGCTATATCATCCCAGGTCCTAGTGCCAAATTGGGGATCTAAGATACCCTCTTTATACCACCTTTGCAATACTTCTAAGGCCTTCTTTGTCCCTTGTGCAGTAGAGCCGTAATATACTTCTCCCTTATTATCTCTAAGCCATAGCTTAGGATATGATTCAAATATGCTAGCAACACCAGTCATGCAAAAAGTAGACATATTGTAATCATTAACATTAAGCCAATTAACCATTGGAATAGCAACCGGATTACCGCTTCCCCCTGGATCATGTTCTAAGAACTTCCTAGCAACCATTTCAAGTTCGTCTATGGTGATGGTCCCACTCCCGTCTTGGTCTATTTCAATCCCTAGCTTCTCCATCCAGTCTTCCCTTATCCAGATTTGATTAGGTGCACTATCTACATTCGTTCCTGGAAGAGCCATAAGCCTCCCATTATACATAGCCTCTTGCAAGGCCCTACCCTCATAGGAATCGTAAACTTTCTTAACACGTTCACTGCTATAATTAGCATACACATCTGTTAAATCTGCAATTAAATCCTTTTCAACAAGCTCATTTACCAGCTCCTTATTGCCTATACGCATAATATCTGGCAAATCTCCAGATGTTATTGCTAAAGCTACATGCCTATCATAATCCTCTGATGTTGCCTCAAATTTATCGATACATACCGCATTTAGTCTTTCTTTTATATAGCGTGTATAGGCATTATCCTCATAGGTGTCACCTTGTGGCAGTCTTGGGTTATTCACTATTTTTCGGCCCATTGTATATGTTATTTGTTCTGATCTTATATTTTGGAGCTCGCTTAAGTTCTCATTAGCCTGTGCGCATCCTGCTAATGAAAGTGTAATTATCATTCCTAAAATTATAGCAATCATAGATTACCTCCGTAATTTTACATATGTTTTTACTTGCCTTTAGTATAGCAACTACATTCTTTTACGTAAACGAAACAAATTCCTGATTTATAACACTTTTTCCCTGACATAGGTTTTTAGCTTTATAGTTAATTGAAAATATTCAATACAAATGATATAATTGGGTAAAATTATGCGGGGAGGACATGCTATGTATCGTATGCTTATTGTAGATGATGAAAGTGATGAACGTAGAGTTATTCGCTATCTTTTAAATAAATTTGATTTCCATTTCCATGTTGAAGAAGCCTCTAATGGAAAAGAGGCACTTGCAAAATTACAAGATACCCCTATTGATATTTTATTTACTGATATAAAAATGCCATTTATGGATGGTATTGAATTAGCCACTAAGGTCCAGCAATTACATCCTAATGTTCAAATCATCTTTTTTAGTGGCCACGATGATTTTGAATATGTTAAAAAAGCTCTATCTCTGCGAGCTGTTAATTATATTTTAAAACCTATTAACCCGGTAGAATTTAAAAACACCATATCTTCTGTAGTTGAAAGATCCGAAATCTTAAAAGTTGAGCAATTACAAAAGGAGACCAATCTGACTTATTTGAAAGACCATATTTTATACCGTGTAATAAACAGAACACCCTTAGAGGCTCTAGAGAAAGAATACTCCACACTAGGATTTGATTTTTTAAATACTTACTCCTATCTGTTCCTCATTCAGTTTGAGGAATCATTTTTTGATGGGATATCCTATGACGATGACACACCTTCTTTTTATGATAATATATGCAAAATCACAGATACTTCTTGTGATTATATTAATTTAAATCCCTTTCAGAGTGTGTTGATTTTTCAAAACACTGGTGAATCTTCTAACTACTACATAGAGCTAGCTACTGAGTTGCAACAACATATTTTATACCTATACAATAAAAACTGTTATATTTCTGTTAGCAATGAAATTACAGACCCTAACAATATCTCAACTATATACGAAGAAACTGAAGCTTTTTTAGAAAACAGGTTTTTCTTTCCCGAAATTTATATTTATCCTAATCATATATCTTCTGCTGATAAGTTAGATGACTCTGATGAAGATAATTATTGGGTCAAGTCTATTCAAAAAGATATTGAACTTAAAGATAGCCATAGTCTTAGGCAAAGTATTGATATGCTCTTTGCAAAATATAAAAGCAGGCAATGCGTGTCACATATATATATTAAGTTTTTATTTTCTAATATCCTGCAATTACTCACTAAAGACTTATTGGAGCTTAGTGATTCAGACCTTAATGATAAGATAGTGGCAATTTACTCTACCCAAAATCTAGCTGAAATTGAAATAATCATAAATAAGGTCCTAGATAAGGGAATAAAAAAACTTGAAATGGAACAGCAGTCCCCTAGCCATGCCATACATCTGGTCAAACAATATATACATGATCATTACGGTGATGATTTAAGTCTTAATGTTTTAGCAGATAAGGTTTTTTTAACACCGCGTTATTTGAGCAGTATATTCATTGAGGAGGTTGGATATGGGATTAATAAATATATAAAAAACATGAGGATGAGTAAGGCTAAGGAGCTTCTTCTTAATACAAATATGAAAGTAAATGAAATATGTAAGGCGGTTGGATATTCTAACGTGTCTTACTTTTGTAAAAGTTTCCTAGAAGATTTTGGTGCAACCCCTGAGAAATACCGTCAAATACAACCCTAAATTATGGAGGCATATATGCATAAGCTTATACATTGGTTTAAGAATCTACAATTTAGAAACAAAATAATTCTTACCTGCCTATTGGTTAGCTTAATTCCACTTATTATGCTAGGTAGCTTTTGTTACATGCAAATTTATAATTTATTAGTTGGAAGAGAAATAAGTGTTTTACAAGAATCTTTAAACCAAGCAACTAATACTTTAGATTATAAAATAGAGTCTTCCCTAAATGTTATGAATCATATTCTATGGGATAAGGATTTGAAGGATTCTTTAGATGTAAATTATCAAAATAACTATGAAATGTATATAACTTATAGAGATATTATTGAGCCTATATTTATGACTTCCCGTTCTCTTCATAAAGAAATAAATACTATTACAATCTATACTGACAACCCAATAAATCCCCACGGCAATATGGTGCGACCCTTATCAGATATCAAGGATTATGCATGGTTTGACAGTACACTAACAACCACGCTCCCCCAGTTAATTGTATCCGAGCCTAATAATAAATTTAATATTATGTGTCAGTTATACGGCTCTACCCTAGGGTATACGAATATTATATCTTTAGATGTGAATTATGGGCATACTTTTGATACTATGTCTACTCTTTTTGATGATTCATATGGGATTATTATCTTAGATGATAATAATAATTTAATCTATGAGTTCCATGACTTCCCTGATAATGGGAATAGCTATGCCCTAACAGTAGAAACATTACTAAGTAAGCTATATAATAATACACTAGATAATGATTATGTCTTCGATACTATGACTTTAACAACTAGTAACTGGACATCTTATCTATATCGCCCCATTCAAACTGTTTCTGGCCCTGCAAATAGAATTACTATGATTGTACTTGCTATAATTATTGCCTGTATATGTATTATATTTTTTGCAAGCTATTACCTCTCATCAATTATTGTTCGCCCCCTTGAACGCTTGTCTTCTAATATGGCGCAAATTGAAGCTGGTGATTTATCTATAACAGTCACTGAGGATTCAACAGATGAGATTGGGCTTTTGATTAGACGTTTTGGTCACATGGTTAAGCAGCTTAAATATTTAATTGATGAAGTATATAAAAGTAAAATTGCGCAGCAAGACTATGAGATGAAGGCCCTACAATCACAAATTAATCCACATTTCTTTTATAATAGCCTCTCACTTATCAACAGTAAGGCAATTATGGCTGAGCAAGATGATATTAGTCAAATGGCTCAGTTTTTATCAACTTTTTATCGCACCACATTAAATAAAGGTCAAAGCACAATATATGTAAAGGATGAGTGGGACAATGTAACTAGCTATATACAGATTCAGTGCATGATGCACTCTAATTCTTTTGATGTTTATTATGATATTGATAATGAAATTTTGGACTACACTATGCTAAATCTACTTTTGCAACCCCTTGTAGAAAATGCCATTGGCCACGGCCTAGATCATAAAGTGAACCCTGGACGTGGCATTCTCACAATATCCGGTAAACAATCAAGGGATAATTTAATATTTATCGTATCAGATAATGGATGTGGAATTGAACCTAATATTTTAGAAACTATATTAACTACAGAAACCTCGGGATATGGTATTCATAATGTCCACCGCCGTGTTCAGCTCTATTACGGAGAAGGGTATGGTCTTTCTTATGAAAGCATCCCTGGTAAGGGAACCACTACATTTCTCACTATCCCAAAAGGCTAAAATGGGTTATGTGGATGGTTCCTATATAATCTTACCTTCATATAGGTTTTTTTCTACGATAACAATCTTTAACTCTTTCACACACTTATTCATTACCTCTTCATCTCTTCTATTTGAGATAAGTGAAATGGCTGTGCCACTTGCCCCAGCCCTACCTGTACGCCCTACCCTATGCAAATATTCTTTGGGGCTATCTGGCATATCTAGGTTAATAATATGAGTTATATCAGATACATCTAGGCCTCTTGCTAGCACATCTGATGTTACAAGTAGCTGGATTTTCCCTTCTCTAAAGCCATCAAGGGCATTCTTACGATTTTGCTTATCATCACTACCGTGAATTCCTGCCACTGAAAATCCGTGGAACTTAAGTTTTTCCACTGTCTTTTCAATATCAAAGCTCTTATTAATAAAGATTAGGGCTTTTTTAGGTTTTGCTGCGTGTATTACTTTCCTTAGTAATTCCATTTTTTCTCTAAGTTTTGTGTTAAAGTAAAAATGTTCTATAGAATTATTCAGTGGATTTTCCTGTTTTAATTCTAGTGTTTTTAAATCATTAGATAGTTCCTGGGCCTTTTTAAGTGCATCATTATTACTAGATGCTGAGAAAAATAATAGCTGCCTATCCCTAAGTGTCGTTTTAATTATATCTTCAATATCCCTTAAATTGCTTTTATGAAGCAGGGTATCAAACTCATCGATAACAATAGTTTTTAATGTATGGGCTTTAATCTTTTTCATTTTAATAAGTTCTAAAATTCGCCCTGCTGATCCTATTATAATGTGCTGCTTATCCCTAAGGTTTACCACTTGCTTTTTTATATTCACATTACCAATAACTACCGCTGATGTTACGGGTATTCCAGAGTTTTTTTTAAGCAGTTGTACCTGGTCATAAACCTGCATAGCCAGTTCATGCGTTGGAGTTAGAATAAGGATTTGCATTTCTTTTTTTGATGTATCAATCTTTTGAAACAAGGGTAATAAATACGCAAGGGTTTTGCCTGTTCCTGTTGCTGATTTTCCTAATACATCTTCGTTAGCTAGTATAAGTGGTACCGCCTTATTTTGAATCTCCGTTGGCACAGATATATTTTGGGCTTTAAGGCCTTCTATAAGTTCGTCTTTTAACTTTAGGTCATTAAATTTATTCATTTTGCCTCCTTAGTATTTTCTTTGTCTTACAACTTCGTACATAAGAAGGGCTGCTGCTACTGATGCGTTTAATGAATTAATCTGTCCTTCCATAGGCATAGATACAATGTAGTCACAGTTTTCTTTAACGAGCCTTGAAACCCCTTCGCCTTCACTGCCTATAACTAAAGCCATAGGTCCCTTTAGATTAGTTTCGTACATAGAATCCCCGTCCATATCTGCACATGCTACCCAGACACCATCTTTTTTTAGCTGCTCTATGGTTCTTGCAATATTGGTTACCTTAGCAACTGGTGTGTATTCAATTGCGCCTGCTGATACTTTGCCTACAACTGAGGTAAGGCCTACAGACCTTCTCTTTGGAATAATAACACCGTGGGCCCCTGCAGCATTAGCAGTACGAATAATAGCCCCTAGATTATGTGGGTCCTGTATATTTTCCAAAATAATAATAAATGGTGCCTCGCCTTTTGCTTCTGCAGCTGCTAATATGTCTTCGAGTCTCACATACTCATGGGCGGATGCAAAGGCAATAACACCTTGATGTTTACCCGATCCAGCCATAGCATCTAATCTTATTTTTTCTGTATCCTGTATTAAGACGCCCTTGTCTTTAGCCTCTGCAATAATCTTTCTGATGGAGCCTTCTCTACTACCTGTTTGAACAAAAAGCTTATCTATTGTTCTATCTGCATTAAGGGCTTCTAGTATTGCATTTCTCCCAACTATCATAAGCTCATTGCTGATGATTTCTACTTCTTCTTCATCTCTTCTATCTTGGTGTCTATCACGTCTAAACTCATCTCTTGTTGGTTTCTGACCTTGTTCTCTCTCTTTTTCAACTTCTTCTCTTGGTGCTCTTGCCCCTGAGTTTCTGTCTTTTTTAAAGTTTTCGTTTCTTGGCCTTGCTGCTGTTTCTGTACCTTGCCCTGCTTTAAACTCTCTTGGCCCTTTGTTTCCTTTGTTTTTCTTAGGTCCTCTTGATCTTGATGTTCTTTGTGCCA
>CAYUEJ010000015.1:5920-14387 GCA_964442565.1 uncultured Candidatus Epulonipiscium sp. | reverse complement strand
TATGTGCTCTATTTGTTCTTCTACCCTGGCTATGCCTTCACCAAAACGCCTTTCGGGTCTTGTTCCTGTTTCTTCGTAGATATTTTGTGCGTGCTTTAGCTTAATAGCCTCATCCATTCCATCTATTGTGAAATCCGTCTCATCCTTAACTACCTCTGTCATGGCAATTTCTTTATTTCGGGATATGTTATAGAGCTTATCACTTGTTTGCTTCAATTGTTCTACATTCTCTTCTGTAACAGGTGCACCAATATTCCTTAAGATTTCCTCGTTATTCTCTTTTTCTATAACTTTAAGCTCTTCAACTACTTTAGCTAACTCTGTGGTTTGTATATCCAGTTTGCTACTTAACTTTAAGGCTGCCTCTAGTGTAAGGCTTAGACGTATTTCTTCTAGTTGTCTTTTTGTTGTAGATATCTCCTGAGGCTCTACCTCAATATCATCAATGCCTTCAAGTACTTTATCTATATTTTCATGTAGTGTCTTTTGTAGGTTTTCCATTGTAATAGGCTGACCTTTTTTGTAGGTATCTTCTATTACGGTTTCATCAATGCTAGGTATGTCTTCTAGTATATCTTTAACTGCCTGATTCACTTCATCATAGCTAACATCATACTGGCCATTGTATATCTCAGGGTTAATATTAACATCCCCCGGGCTATCACCCTTCTTCATTGCTGTAGCAGCTTCATTTAATAATTCCCCTGTGTCGATGTTGCCCACCATCTCTTTAACTTTTATAAAGCTATCTATATTTTCCGTTGTAATCTCTATACTGCCTACAACCAGGCTCCTTGCAGCATTTATATTTTCTCTGGTTGGCCTTATGCCATTCATACTTAGGACTGCAATAATCTGCTCATCTGTTGGGACTTCCACAGCATTTTTAGGTTCTCCCTTATGCTTTGCCAAGTAGAGATTATTTATTGTTGTATCAGAATTATGGCGCACCATATTTGAAGCTGTTAAATCGCTATTATCCATAACATCTTCTACTTTTTCCTTGTATTGTTCTAATACTTCTATGTTTTTATTTGTAATGGGTAGGCCCACCTCTGTTAGGGCTTTCTCAACATCACTTGCCTGGCTATCTTCCTCTTTATCTTTCTGCTCAGGGTTGATCTCATTTTTCAATATTTCCTTGGAAATAATATCTACTGTAAGATTTTGTATACTATAGCCCTGCTCAAAGAGTTCAAATAGATGGCCCTCCTGAAGTTGGTTCACAATAAAGTTAAGGGAGTCTTTTGTTACATCCAGTCCACTTTGCTTCATGGTTTCAACTATTTTTGCATTCAGATTGCTTTCTTTAATGCCTTGCTTTTTCATTACTTCTTTAACATCTTCACTATATGTAGGTGAAGTAATTTTTATATGCTCTTCATATATGTTTAGAATTTTCCCTTGTTTTTGTGCCCCTGGTGTCTCCGCTTTAATATTTAGCGTGGCCTTATCGTCTTTTATATTGTTATAATCGTTAACTTTTCTGCCATTGTTACTACTTGGCTCTATCATCATTATCACCCTCGCCATTTATATCTGTTATCGTATAATATATTTCGGCTTTATTGCAAAAATCATTAGTACTGATGATTTCCACAATAACCTGCTACTAACACCCACTAAAAATATGCTTATTGCCCTTATTTATAGAAATCTTCTATTAAACATGCTATAATGTACTGGAATATAATTATAAAAAGGAGGCTAAAAAATGAAAAGACAGTTTAACAGATTAACCTCAATGCTTTTTGCAGTAGTAATGCTCTTAGTGGTGGTAGCACCACAACAGCTTGTATTTGCAGATGGCACAAGTACACAGATTACTATTATCCACACCAACGACACACATAGTAGGGTAGCTACGGATGAGAGAAACGGCTCCATGGGGTTTGAAAAGATTTCAGCCTTAGTCAAGCAGGCAAAGGCTGAAAATCCTAACACAATCGTCCTCGATGCTGGGGATACACTACATGGTCAAACCTTTGCTACTATCTCAAGGGGGCAAAGTATTGTAGACCTTATGAATATCGTAGGCTACGATGCAATGGCTCCAGGTAATCACGACTTTAACTACGGCCAAGACCGCTTACTTGAGTTAAAGGAAACTATGAATTTCCCACTGCTCTCAGCTAATGTTGAAAAATTAGATGGCGAAGACCTATTATCCCCTTATACAATAATAGAGGTGGACGGGGTTAAGGTAGCAGTCTTTGGTCTATCAACACCAGAAACAGCATTTAAAACAAGCCCAGCTAACGTTGAAGGCTTAACATTCGAAGACCCTTCTGTAGCGGCTCAAAGAATGGTTGATGAACTTGAAGATAAGGCTGATGTTATTATCGCTCTGGCCCATCTTGGCTTAGATGAAAGCAGTACTTATAGAAGTGATGTTGTAGCTGAAAAAGTGACAGGAATAGACGTTATTATTGATGGTCATAGCCATACAATGCTAGAAGGTGGTAAAGTTGTTAATGGCACTTTAATCGCCCAAACAGGTGAGTATGATAAAAACTTAGGCTATGTAGATTTAGAAATTAAAGATGGTAAGGTTGCTGAGAAAACAGCAAGACTTACTAAGTATGAAAACGCCAAAGAAATTGAAGATGATGAAGACGTACTTAAACTTTTTGCTAGTGTAGAAGGAGAAAACAGCAAAATAACAGCTGTTAAAGTAGGTAATACACCTGTTCTTTTAGACGGGGAAAGAGAAAATGCGCGTATGAAGCAAACAAACTTAGGTAGCGTTATTGCAGATGCAATGCTTGATACAACCGGTGCTGATTTAGCTATCACAAATGGTGGTGGACTAAGAGCTTCTATTCCTGCTGGTGAAATTACAAAGGGTCAGGTTATTACAGTTCTTCCTTTTGGAAACTTTATAAGAATGATAGAAGTTAAAGGCTCTGATATCTTAGCAGCTATGGAACGAGGCGTTTCCAGTTATCCAGAATTAGACGGTGGATTCCCACAAGTTGCTGGAATGACTTACAAGTTTGATGCTAGTAAGCCTGCAAATGAAAGAATTACTGAAATCCTAATTGGTGAAGAGGCACTAGATGCAGATAAAACATATAAACTTGCAACTAACGACTTTATGGCAATTGGTGGAGATGAGTATACAATGTTCAAAACTGCCACACTCATCGGAGAGTTCCCAGGACTTGATGAGGCTACTATTGAATACCTAGCAATTATCGGTGATAATATTCCTAGCGATGTAAGAGGCGAGGTTGTTGGTGAGCCAGCTCCAGAGGTTATTACTCCTATAGAGCCTGAAGTTAAGCCTGAAGTACTAGTTCCTGCAGAACCTGAGGTTAAACCAGAAATCAAACCTGAACCAACACCTGAAGTTAGCAAACCTAAGGTATACGTTGTTAAGGCAAATGATGTTCTTTGGAAAATCGCTAATAAGTTTGGAACAACTTATAAAGAAATATCAAAGTATAATAATCTTAAGAATCCAAACCTTATTTATCCAGGTCAAAAGTTACTAATTCCAGTTAACTAAAATAATGATGACAAGGGTCATGTACCTATGCAATACCTTTGCAACGTATGTTGCGAGTATTGCACATAGGTACATGACCCTTGCTTGTTTTAAAATATTATGATACCGAGGACTGCTGATATTACGATGGTTAGAATTGGGTTTAGTTTAAACTTCCACATAGCTGCAAAGGCTATTATGAATATTCCAATACTGCCAAAGTTAAGGTAGCTAGCTAAGTCACCCACACCACTAAATACTGTATCAGTCTTAAAAAATGCTGTCTGGCTTACAGTTATAGCAGCGGTGCTAATTAGTCCAACTATAACTGGTCTAATCCCGTAAAATATCATCTTATTAGTTGGGTGGTCTTGGTATTTAAAAAACACCTGTGATACAAGTAATATTAGTAGCAGTGATGGCATGGCTACTCCTATAGTTGCAATTAGTCCGCCAAAAAAACCTGCTGTTTTATATCCTACGAAGGTGGCTGAGTTTACTGCAATAGGACCTGGTGTCATTTCTGCAATTGAAATGATATCAAAAAACTCTGTAGCACTCATCCACCCATGGTTTTCAATTTCCTTTTGAATAAGGGGTATCATTGCATAGCCACCACCAAAACTAAAAGCCCCTATCTTAAAGAATGTAACTAATAACTCCATATAGATTGCCATTATTTCTCATCCCCTTTATTACTGACTTCTGCGTTCATAACTTCCTCTACCTTATCAGGCAGTATCTTCATGATAACTAAGCCTATAACAGCTCCTGATATAATTGCAAAAATAGGATGAATATCCAAAAATGCAATTGACACCATAGCTAAAATTGCTACTAGGAAAGTTATTTTATCCTTTATAGCTTTTTTACCTACTGAGACTGCTGCCATTAGTATTAAGGCTACAACGCATGATCTAATTCCTAGTAGTGCTGCTTGAACGTTAGGGTCATTTTGAAATTTTGAAAATACACTAGCTATTAATGTAATAATTGTTAATGAGGGCAAGATAACTCCTATATTTGCTGCTATGGCACCTTTTCTTCCTGATATTTTGTAGCCTATGAATGTTGCTGTATTTATAGCTATTGCGCCTGGTATTGATTCCGCTATAGCAAACAAGTCGATTATTTCATTAGATGTTACCCATTTTTTCTTATTTACGATTTCTTCTTCAATAAGAGGTATCATGGCATAGCCACCACCGAAGGTAAATGATCCTATCTTAAGAAAAACCCAAAAGATATCTAATAACTTCCCCATTGTATCATCTCTTTCTTTGATTAGTTTTCCAGTTCTATAATTCGTGTGCATATCCTTTTTGCCAGATGTGCATTATGTGTGACAATAAGCATACCTAAGTTTCGCTTTATTGCTTGTTCCAAAATAACATTCCATATTTGCGCCTGGGTTATAACATCTAGCATAGTGCTAACCTCATCTGCAATTAAAAACTTAGTGTCGCCGCTTAAGGCCCTGCAAACAGCAAACCTTTGTAGCTCACCACCTGAAAGCTCAGCAGGGTACCTACTTAGCCATTCTTTTTCGATGCCCATAGCCTCTACTAACTCCCAGTTAATAGGGCCACTTTCCTCTAATACATCCTTCATTTTCCACCTAGGATTGATGGATTTTTCAGGGTGCTGATAAATTAACTGCACAGGGTTATAGCCCTTTTTAGGTATAGGCTTTGAATCTATAGTAACCTGCCCCTTATTAGGCTTTTCGTAGGCTGATAATACCTTAGCAAGAGTGCTTTTTCCCTTTCCACTTTTAGCAACTAATCCTACTCGCTCACCACTACTTATATCTATACTTATATTCTCGAATATATAGTCACCTTTTCCGTATCTAAAGCTTAGGTTCTCACCTTTAAGTTGCATGAATACACCTCACCATTCCACCCCTTAGCTCACTTATGGATATATCATCTTTGCACTTATCATCTGCCCATTTACATCTTGCCCTAAATAGGCACCCTTCTATGTCCTCCTTATTATATGGCTGAAAGCCTTCAATAGGATGAAATCCATTTTGGGGTAATGCATTATATAAAGCCTTTGTATATGGATGCCTTAGGGCGTCTACTCCTGATCTGAAGTCCTCTATTGGGGCAACTTCAACCGTTGTTCCTGCATAAAAAACAGCTATTTTATCTGCAACCTCAAAGGCTAGGTCTATATCATGGGTAATTAAGATAACAGCTTTACCTGCATCTGCGAACTCCCTGAAATATTTAAGGGTTTTCATAGCTACATCTAAGTCCAGCCCTGGTGTTGGCTCATCAGCAATAATTAAGTCTACATCTTGCTGGTCTGCTGTTGAAACTAATGCACGTCTTGCCATCCCTCCCGATAGCTGGAAAGGATAAAGACCTTCAGATCTTTCACACAAATCATATCTTTTAAATGACTCTTTTTGTTTTTTTATTGCTTTAGGGCTATTGTTACTAGCCCTTACCTGTCTTCCCATTTTCATTAAAGGGTCTAGGTAGGAGATTGACTGCGGGACTAGGGCAATCTTTGTTCCTCTTAATTCTTTTTGTCTTTCTTTAGTTAGCTCCTGGCCGTCATACTTAATACTACCTGTTAGGGTTGCGTTATCAGGAAGCACACCCATAATTCCATGGGCTAGCAAACTTTTACCACTACCACTGGAACCAACGATTGCTAATAGTTCTCCCTTTTGTACACTAATAGAGATATCCGAAATAACCTTAAGATCATACTGGCTAAGGCCTTGTTCATACATTCTAAAGGATACTGACATATCTTTAACTTCTAATAATGGTGCTTTATTTTTCATAACAACCCCTCACTCTTGCGAACTATACGGATCTATAAGCCTTCTTAAGTTATCCCCTAATTTATCAAATAAGATTACAATCCCAACTAGCATTACACCTGGGAACACTGCAAGCCACCACATGCCTGATGATAGGTATTTCATACTCTCTGATAAGATTATACCTACTGCTGGCTCCTCTGGTGATAAGCCAAATCCTAAAAATGTAATAGCTGCCTCGTGTAAAATAGCGTGGGGAAATAATAGTACTAATCCTACTATAAACTGTGGTATAACATGAGGTAAAATGTGTCTTCCCATGATATATAAATTACTTTTGCCAAGATTTTTAGATAGTTTTATATATTGCTCATTATGTAATTGCAAAACCTCCCCACGGACTACTCTTGCTAAGCTTGGCCAATGGGTTACAGCGATTCCTACCACTAAGCCCTTTATACCTCTCCCCATAGCAAAGGATATGAGAATTAAAAGAACAATATGGGGAATACCCATCACTAGGTCTATACACCATATAATTATATTATCAATCCATTTTGGCATGGTACCCGCCACGATTCCTACCATTGCTGCTATAATGGCACTAACTGTTGCAGCTATAATTCCTATAATAATACTAGTAGATAGGCCTTTAATAGTTCTATATATCATATTTCGGCCCATCCAATCGGTCCCAAATGGGTATTTAATTGATGGTGGTAGGTTTTTGATTGTAAAGTCTGCCTCTAATGCACTCTCATTCAAGAACACTCCAAACATAGTAATAGCTAGTATTATGGTAATAGATAAGATAGTTATAATTACTGTTTTTGTTTTTCTGTTCATTTTAAACTATTCTCCCTCATTTTTGGGTCAACAAAATTATATATAATATTGGCAATGGAATTACCTATAAATACAAATAGGGCACTAAAAATAGTGACTCCAAGAAGTAAGGGTATATCACTGCGTAGCCCTGCTTGTACAGCAGCCTGTCCCAGGCCTGGATAAGAAAACACTTGCTCAACTAATATGCTCCCACCAAATAATTCGCTAAATGATGCAAATTGTAAGGTGATTGCTGGGACTATAATATTACGTATACCATGATTTTTTATAATATTTATTTCTTTTTCTCCTCTTGCTCTTGCGAACAAAACATAGTCACTTGATAATACTGTTATGATTTTTTCCCTTGTGTGAAGGGCTACAGTTGCAAAAGAAGTTAAGCTTAGTGTAATAGCTGGTAATATCATATGGTATATGCGATCCATAATTGTGACTTCTGCGGCAAGCATACCTGCTGGAACCCTAAGCCCTACCGGGAACCAACCTAACTGGATTGCAAATATCATTAAAAACAACAACCCTATCCAAAAAGTCGGGGTAGATGATAATACTAGACAAATAGTCTTAATGATTTTATCTGGTAGTTTATCTTTCCAAACCCCCATTATGACTCCTAAGGAAAAACCTATGATACCAGATAAAAACCAGGCTACTCCCATTAATGCTACTGATGACTTTAACCTCTCACCAATAACGGAAATAACCGGCGCCCTATATATAAGTGATGTGCCAAAATCACCTTTTAGCATTGCCTTCCCCCAGTTTATAAACTGCTTGGGGGGTGAATCATTTAGCCCCCAAAATTCACCAATGTTTTCCCTTTGTTCTGGGCTTATAGCTACGCCTGCCCCCACATAAGCTTGAACTGGGTCAAGGGGCGACACACTTACTAAGGTGAATGCTATAATACACACAGCAAACAATAATGTAATAAGGCGTATTAAATTAGTTGCTATATTAAGTGTTATTTTTTTTGACATTTCTCTACTTCCATTTCCATTCCTTTAGATTTGCTACAACTGGCCATGCATGACCATGTGGATGTATTTTTTGTTTACCTATATCTAATCCTTCTTTTACATAGTATAGGTGATCTACGTTTACAAGCCATACCCATGGACTTTCCCCCTGAGTAGATACACCTGTCTCGCCGTCCCACTGAACCTTTTTCCAATACTCCATGGCTTCATCTATATCTAGGGCTGCCATAGCACTGTCTATATACTTATCTGTTATAGGATTTAAGTAATATTCTGGGTTGTAATAATCTTTACCTGTGTTGTCACTATGGTATAATAGGTATGTTTCTTTAGGGTTTTGTGCACCCCACCCCATCATAACTG
>CAYUEJ010000015.1:0-5910 GCA_964442565.1 uncultured Candidatus Epulonipiscium sp. | reverse complement strand
TGCCTCACTATACATTCTTTGTTCAATTATATCCCAACTACTACCCTCTGTAGTTATATCTATACCAAGATTCTTAGCCTGAAGTGCAACTCCTGTTGCAATAGCTTGCCTTGTAGAATCACTTGCTGGATAAAGCAGATTAAATTCGGCTCTTATACCATCTTTTTCCCGGATGCCATCACTAGCAATAGCCCAGCCTGCCTCTTCAAGCATTCCCTTTGCTTTTTCTAAATCGTATTCTACAGCCACGTCATCATTTGCCCAGGGCATCCCATCACATTCTGTGTAGGCCGGTCTACCATAACCATTAATAACATCTGTAATAAGACTGTCCCTATCAATTCCATAGGATAATGCCCTTCTTATTGCAATATCAGAAGTTACATTGTTTCCTATCTTATTGCCATTTTCATCTGTTTTACCTTCATCTTTAATATATGGCAGGGTTAATCCACGGTTATCTATAGATTCAATAATATTAAGTTCCATACCATCAATAGCCTGATCTGCTAAGCTAGCTGCTGTCATAGCTACGTCTAGCTGGCCTGCCTTTGCCGCCGCTAGGGCTACATCTTCCTCCATAAATAGTATGGTTATCTTCTTTATCTCTGGGATCTGGCCATAATAATCTTCATTGGCAACCATAATAATCTGTTGCCCCTTATCCCATTGCTTTAATACAAAAGGGCCACTGCCTATTGGGTTTTCTCCGTAATTAGCATCATAGGCATGTTCTGGAACAATCCCTGTTGCTACAACTGTATGTGCGAATGTTGTGTCTGGTTTTTCAAGATTGAATCTAACTGTTAAATCATCTGGAGATTCGATGCTCGTAACATTAGTTAGGTCCACAATGGAGCCACTTGCCTTTGCCGTCTCAAATGTAAAGATTACATCTGAAGCCTTAACTGCCTCCCCATCTGTGAATTTAGCATCATCTCTTAATACGAATTCCCAGGTAAGACCATCAGGACTGATACTATAATCAGTTGCTAAATCATAAATTATATCCATGTTAGAGTCTGTATCTATTAAGGTACTTTGGAACAATGGATTCCCATATCTTCCCCAACCTACTGTTGGGTCAAACCCTTCATCAGGTTCACTACCTATTGCCATTATTAATCCATCCTTAGTCTCTGGCCCATCTTGTTTAACAATATTATCAACCTCTTTTGATCCACATCCTCCCAAAACAAACAATGCCATAGCCATCACTATTGGCATCATTATATACCTTCTTATATACTTTCTCATACTTAATCTCCCTCTAATATATTTTTAAGCGCAGCCTGATATACAGTTTGAACTGGAACACTATACTCTTTTGCCCTTAGTTTACAGTCTTCATATTCAGGCGCATACTTAATAATATTATCATATTCTACCCTTTTAATCCTAATTGTATCATATTTTGTATTAACAGTTAGCCATTTTCTATCCATACACACTCTATTTGTCTTATACATCCTAATACCGATAGTTGTGGTTTCTGCAAATATTACTTTCTGTAGTTTGTCAATCTGCCCTTCTTGGCATATAACACTTAACTTTACAGCAGGCCTATTTTTCTTCATATATATAGGTGTATAAAAAACATCAAGGGCCCCTGCTTCTAACAAGCTTTCCATTACATATCCAAAAAACTCACCTGTCATATCATCAATATTAGCCTCTATAACCCACGCTTCATCTAGTGCAGATGTTTTTTTTTACCTTCTAATAGGACCATACGTAGTAAGTTAGCAATCTTAAGATCCCTCTTACCTGTACCATAACCCACCGCTATAGCTTCGGCTTCTGGCATAGGAGCAAATTCATCTACTATAGTAGCTATAATTGCTGCACCCGTCGGTGTTACTAGTTCCTTAGGAATACCCTTGCTATAAAATGGCACCTTGGACTCCCTTAAGATTTCTAATGTGGCTGGCGCTGGTACTGGAATAACCCCATGCTGACAGTGAACAAATCCTGTTCCTGTATGAAGTGGTGAACTTACCACCTTATCTACTTCTAAGGCATCAATACATATTGCCACCCCTACAATATCTATTATAGAGTCTGTTGCGCCAACCTCATGAAAATGTACTTTATCAATAGGCCTTCCGTGTATCTTACTTTCTGCCTGTGCTACCTTCATAAAGATTTCTTTGCTTAGGTTCTTTACCACATCGTCTAAGTCGCTACTATCTATTAGCTTTTCTATATCGTGTAGGTTACGATCATGGGTATGTACATGCCCATGCCCATGCTGATGCTCATGTCCGTGATCATGATGATGGTCATCTTCCAATATTACATTAACATCTGTACCCATGATACCGTTTTTACCCTTTTTACTTATTTCTATTTTGTATCCATCTACATTTAGTTTTTTTAGCCCTTGAAGAAGTGTTTCCTTCTCTACACCTAGGTCAAGAAAAGCTCCTAATGTCATATCTCCGCTAATTCCTGCAAAACAATCTAGATATAATATTTTCACTGCTTTTCCTCCTATTAGTTACTCAACTTATTAATCATACTCGCACTATAACCTGCGCCAAATCCATTATCAATATTAACAACACTAACACCACTTGCGCAGCTATTCAGCATACATAATAATGCGGATAGGCCATTAAAGTTAGCACCATAGCCAACACTAGTAGGTACTGCAATAACAGGTTTATCAACTAGCCCGCCTACTACACTTGCTAGGGCACCTTCCATACCTGCCACTACTATAACCACATTAGCGCTTTGTAGTTTGTCTGTATTAGATAAAAGACGGTGGATTCCAGCTACACCCACATCATATAACCTATCTACTGTATTACCTAAAGTCTCAGCTGTTACAGCCGCTTCCTCAGCAACTGGAATATCTGCTGTCCCACCAGTTACCACTATAATTTTATGTTTGGATTTGGGTATTTCTTTTTTACCAACAACGAAACATCTTGCTAACTCATAATATTCTACATCATCAGTTATCTCTTTAACTGCTTCATAAACTTCTTTGCTGGCCCTTGTTCCTAATATATTTACATCTTGATGTTCTAGCATATGGGCTACTATCCCTTGGATATGCTCTATTTGTTTGCCCTCACAGTAGATTACCTCTGGGTAACCATTTCTAAGGGCCCTATGATGGTCAATCTTTGCATATCCTAACTCCCCGTATGGAAGTGTTTTTAGGGTATCTAGTGCATCATTTATGCTTACTGAATCATTTTTTACACCTTCTAGTAATGTAATTAATTTTTCTTTTTCCATTTTTCCACTTCCCTCCAATATATCTAGTTCACGCCTAGTTCTTCATCTGTTAGAACTTCATTCATGCTTCCTACCCTATACCCACCAAGGTCCAGGGTTACATATATAAAGCCAATCTCTTTAAAGTACTCCACAGTCTGCTTCATAAAGGATGGCTCTATAAATCTGTCTAGTTCACTAGGTATAATCTCTATTCTAGCAATATCCCCATGATACCTAACACGAAACTGTGTAAAACCATTATCTAAAAGATATAGCTCACCTTTTTCTACAATAGCTAATTTTTCTGGCGTAATTGGCACGCCGTAAGGGATACGTGATGCTAAGCAAGCCATGGATGGCTTGTTCCATGTAGGCAAGTTAAGCTGCCTAGATAATGCCCTGACCTCTTCTTTAGTTAAACCCGCATCCTTTAATGGGCTAATGACTTCTAGCTCTCTAAGGGCAATCATACCTGGTCTATAATCAAAAACATCATCTGCTATACTACCATCTGCCACATAGGTAATGCCTGACTCAGCCGCTAACTCCTTGATTTTAGAAAAAATCGCTTTCTTGCAATGATAACAACGATCTTTCTCATTGGCAACAAATTCTGGTATATCATACTCATTGGCTTTAATAAAAAAGTGTTTCACACCAACATCAGCAACGAACTGGGCCGCCTCTTCCATCTCCCTGCCTGAGTGCATAGATGCCCGCACTGTTATAGCCATTGCCTTGCTCCCTAGCACCTCATGTGCTACATAAAGTAGGAGCGTACTATCTACGCCACCTGAAAATGCGACGCATATACTCCCTAAATCTTTCAGCTGACTTTTTAGTTTATTATATTTATGTTGTAACATAGTCCCCCCCTATATTATCATTGTATCGTATCAAGTTATTGTTATACAGTAGTATCTTTCTTCATACCTTGAGTGAACCTAAAATATCTTCTCCCGGAAGAGGTTTACCTAGTAAGTATCCTTGCATATGATCACATCCAGATTTTCTTAAGTATTCAAATTCCTGCTCAGTTTCAACACCTTCAGCAATAGTTTTTAACCCCAGTCTGTGACTTAGCTCAATGAGTATATTTATAATAGCTTTTTCTTCCCTATCTTTGGATATGGTGTCTATAAATGACTTATCTATCTTTAATGTATCAATAGGAATATTATTTAGATAGCTAAGTGATGAGTATCCTGTCCCAAAATCATCTAGTGCTACTTTAATACCATTATTTCTAAGAATTCCCAGCTTATCTGCAACTACTTTTAGATTTTCTATAAGCATAGTTTCGGTCATTTCTATTTCTAAATACTTAGGATCTAGGTCACTTTCTTTTAATACCTGCATAACCATATCAACAAAATCTTCCTGCATTACTTGTAGCATAGATATATTAACTGCGACAGTATAATCTGAGTAGCCCAGTTCGTGAACACACTTTATGAATCTACATGCTGTTTGTAGAACCCATCGCCCAATTGGAATAATCATCCGGCTACTTTCTGCAATCTCAATAAACTTAAATGGCGGTACTACTCCAAGTTCTTTACTATTCCATCTAATAAGGGCTTCAAACCCTACAATCTCCCTAGTTTTTATATTATATTGTGGTTGGTAATGCAATAAAAATTCCTGATTATCCATAGCTATTCTTAAGTTCGCTTCTATAGATGCCCTTTCAACTACTTCCTTATTCATTTCATCATTGAAGAATACATATTTACCCTTACCTGTAGCCTTGGCCTGGTACATAGCAATATCAGCCCCCATAATTAGGGCCTCAGATGTTTGCCCATGCTCTGGATATACCGTTATACCAGCACTCACCGTGGTATGGATTGCCATATCTTCTATTAAAAACTCATTACCAAAATACACCATAATCCTATCTGCTATCTCTGTTATATCATCTCGGGTTGCTACATTAGTAATCAATACTATAAATTCATCTCCACCCATCCTATAGACCTTTACATTACTACTTATAAGACTCTGTAGCCTTTTCCCTATCTCTACAATAAACTTATCTCCTACACTATGGCCTAATGTATCATTGATTAGTTTAAAGTTATCTGCATCTATAAATATAACCGCACCTTTCTTGCCCTGGCAGTTATCTATATATATTTCTAACTCTTCTTGCAGTGCCCTTTTATTTTGCATTCCCGTTAGTGCATCATAGTAGGCCATTTCCCTTAATTTTTCCTGCATGTTATTAACTTCTTGTAGTTGTCTTTGTAACTCTTCGTCCGAAGCTCTTCATAGCCTTGAGTGATTTCTTCATTACTTTCTTGAAGTTTCCTCCTTATTTTCCCTACTACCCTACTATAAATCATAAGTCCTATAACAAGTATAACTAGTAGAGAAAATATCACCGACCACAGTATCACAAGAAGCTTGTAGGTTTTAAAGAAGGAAAAAGGCTCATTAATAATTTCTGCCTCTTCAGGAATATGTTTTATGGGTATATTAAATCTTTCTAACTGCTCATAGTCAAATATAAGCTCCATAGGGGTATCTCTGATTACTGGTATCCCATCCGCTTTTTCATTCTTAAGAATTCTAATTGCTAACTTACCAGTGTTTTCTCCATGTTTCTGAGGGGAAATCATGGCTCCGCCTAGACTCCCATGACCCATTACCAGAGAGTACATATGGAATACT
>CAYUEJ010000014.1:0-14679 GCA_964442565.1 uncultured Candidatus Epulonipiscium sp. | reverse complement strand
TATCGGTATTAGATATAAAGGCTAAAACAGAAAAAGACGAAATGATAAATATAGAAGTACAAGTAAGGTCAGAAGATAATTATAGGAAAAGAAGCCTATATTACTGGGCCAAGACGTACGGTGAGACAATCCAAGAAGCAGAATCATACGGAAGTCTAAAGAAGACCATAGTTATAAATATTATGGGATATAACGCAATTAATGAAAGCAATAGGCTTCATACAATTTTCAAGATACTAGAGGAAGACGAACATTTTATCCTACTAGAAGATTTGCAAATCCACTATTTAGAGCTACCCAAACTACCTGATAAAGAAATAGAGGACTTAGATGGAGTAGAGTTATGGCTGGGTTTTTTGAAGGAAGCTGGTAAAGAAGGCAATGAAGCAAAGATGCGAGAATTCAGGGGGAGGAGTAAAACCATGGATGTAGCTATCAACAAATTGGAAGAGATATCTGCGGATGAAAGAATGAGGGAGTTATATAGGGCAAGGGAAAAATCAAGATTAGATATGATATCAAAGGTGAAATATGCAGAGAAATTAGCTATGGAAAGGGGCATGGAGCGAGGCATGGAACGAGGCATGGAACGAGGCATGGAGCGTGGTATGCAAAAAAGCAAAGTGGAAATAGCTATAAAATTGTTATCTATTGGCCTTACAGCAGAACAAGTTATGGAAGGTACTGGTCTAAGTATAGAAGATATTAGGAAATTACAAGAAGAGAAATATATAATAGATTAAAGGCCAAAACGCACGGGGAGACAATCCAAGAAGCACCTTAATATATGTTTGTCATAACACGAACTATATTAAGGTGCTTCTTATATAAATAGGAAGGTTTTGTATAAATAATCTAAAAGTGTCAATGCTTACTAACAAGAATAAAATTAGTAAGGATGGTGCAATTATGGAAGCAACAGGACAAGGTGCCAGTTATGAATATAGGTTAACTATTAACAAAAAGCTGCAGCGCGCAATTGATAGAAAGAACAAGAAGATGACACAGGATGAACGAAATCTCCTAAATGAAATAGATGAAGCATATAGGGAAATGACCACTACATTTACCCATTTTGAATGTGCCACCGACCCAAAACTTATAGAATACTATACCTATAAATACAAAGCCGATCAAATTAAATATGGCTACCTCATACGCTGCATGAAGCAACTTCGCAACCCCAGTTAGCCACAAGGTCAGGGCCGTAGACCGTGGAGGTGTGGGTATATTAAGTCCCAATGAGTCTCCTTCTGGCCACAGTACCGTGGAGGGAGGGTATATTATGCCCCAATGAGTCTCCTTCTGGCCGCAAGACCGTGTAGTGGAGGGTATATTAAGTCCCAATGTAGTCTCCTTCTGGCCGTAGACCGTGGAGGGGAGGGTATATTAAGTCCCAATGAGTCTCCTTCTGGCCGCAAGGCCAGCAGAGACGAATGGGACATAATATACCCTCCCCCTGCGTACATATAGTACTAAAAGGAGGCCAAGCCAAATGGGAAACATTAATTCACAGCAAATTACTATAGCGCTCATTATGGTATGTATACTTATGCTTATTTGGAGCATCTGGAAAAAGGAGGTACTTACACTTATCGTAAAAGTAGGGGTAGGTATGATTATCATATGGACTGTCAATCTACTATTTCCTACAATAGCCATAGGGATTAATGCTATAACAATAGGGGTAGCTGGCATACTAGGAATCCCAGGCATTATAATGCTATACATCATTCAGGGGTTACTTTAGCAATTCTACCTTTTGTATTTCCAAAAAGCTGTTAGTAGTGTATAATAAAATGAATGAAGGTGTATACAAATTTATGACAATCATAAAAAATGATGTAAAGGGGAGAAACCGATATGAAAGGTACAGTAGTATCAACATGGGTTGAGACAAGTAAGAATATATACGGCATTGATGCCACGCATAGAGCTATGGAAGTAGCAGGCTGGCAAGCTAATAAAGTATTTTTAATAAGTGAAGATATACCAGATGATGCAGTTAGAAGGTATGTAGATGCTCTTGCAAAAGAAAAGCACACTACACCTAAGGATATATGGCATGCTATGGGGCAAGGGAACATAAATATGTTCTCGAAGGTATATCCAGCATTTTTTGATAAGGAAAATCTCTTTAGTTTCCTAGCGTCATTATATGATATCCATGAGATAATCAAGAAGAACATACCAGGGGCAACACCACCATTTATTGATATTAGGGCTATTTCTTCTCATAGTGCGATATTTACATATGAGTCTCCTAGAAAGCTTGAAGAATACCTTTATGGATTACTAGAAGGTGCTCAGACTCATTTCAATGAGAAAATCGAGATAGAGAAACATTCTTTTGAGGGTAACCGTATAGAATTAAAGCTTACCTTCCAAAAGCAGATATACAATAAGCGAAGTTACCATACAAGTAAGGTTTTATCGCTAGGTATAGCAAGGCGTGCAGATTTAAAAATCCTATTCGGGACAGTATTTGCTGGACTAATCGGGTCACTAATCTCTATTCCTATAAGTAGTAAATTTATTAGCCTTGCTATTATCATGATATTCTCAGGGCTTGGAAGTTTTATAGCAGCAAACCGTGTAATGGCGCCTTTATCCAGCGTTAAGAGACAACTTCAAAACTTTATGGATAGGGTTTATACAGAGCATATGGATGTTACTAGCTTTGATGAATTTGATGAAATAAGTATTATGCTAGAGAAATATAGGAAACAATTAATAGGGGATTTTGTGGCTTTTAAAGGTATTACAGATGAGATGGAACTATTTACAAACTCAATCCAAAAGATTGCAGGGAATATGAATAATACATCAACAGATATATCACTGAGTGTAGACCAGATAGCTGTAGGGGCAGTAGCCCAGGCGGAAGAAACAGAAGTTGTATCAGGTGTTTTAAATAGTAATGTGGGAACACTAAAGGATATAACTGATAAACAGGATGCAAGTAAGGTCCAGTTAGAATCTGTTGCAGTTAATATAAGAGATAACTTTAATGATTTAAAAACATCAGTACAAAGTTTGCAAGGTGTTAGTGAGCAGTTTGCAGATGTTAAGCAAGAAAGTGTAGACCTTAGGGAGAAGGTCACCGATATTGAAAGTATCGTGGTAACAGTTACATCAATAGCGGAGCAGACTAATCTACTAGCGCTTAATGCATCCATTGAGGCTGCTAGGGCTGGTGAACAAGGAAGAGGGTTTGCAGTAGTTGCTAGCGAAATTAGAGAACTTGCGGAAGGCTCAAAAAAGGCTGTTGAAAGTATTAGCGAGTTACTAGGGCAATTTACTAGACAAATTACATCACTTGGAGAAAAGGTTGATGAGCAGTATAATGTTCTTTTAGATCAAAGTAAGACCTTAGATGAAGTGGCAACAGAAAGTAATGAGGCAGACATTAAGCTTCAAGATGTATCAGGAGTAACTGTTGAGATGAGCCGTGAGTTAGTAGAAGAGGCAAATAAGATTGGACGTATATTTGAACAGATGGAATCACTAGTATCTATAGCAGAAGAAAACTCAGCGGTTTCGGAAGAAGTAAGCGCCAATGTATCCGTATATATGTCACAGATTACAGACCTAATAGATAATATGAATGAATTCCAAAAGGCAGCTAATTTATTTAGGGCAGACTTAAAAGAATATAATATCTAATACAGCGAATATAAAAAAGTATCTCCCCAAAAGAGATACTTTTTTGGTATAACTTTCCCGTAATATGAAGACACTAATACTAATGATAAAATTAGCAGGAGGTTAGGATTATGGAGGTCTTAGAATCTATTACAAGTTATGCTAAAGATATGCTAGTTTCAGGGCAACTTTACCAAAACCAGAAAGAAGCCCTAGATATATTGTATAGATATTGTAACGATACAGAGCCAGGGATGAATATATCTCAGATAGATTCAGGTTTTTTTGATGAATTTTTAACCTATTGGTTGCCTAAAAATAATAGCAGGCTAAAGGTTAGTCAGATTTATGGTGTATTAGAAGGTATTGGTGGCTACTGTAATCATATTAAAGATGAGTACAATATCCCAGGTTTAGATAAATATGAATTGATGAAGCAGTATGAGAAAGAATACATCAGAATTTACGAGTTAAAGAGGCTGTTTTCAAAATATATTGGAGATCCAGTTATTAGTATTACTCCTCTTGTGATAGACCTTAATGTATATAAGCAGTATAAATCCCATAGGCAAAACAAGCAAAATCAAGGCGCATATCAACAAGGATTGTTTGAGGTTATGGAGATTGATTATGATAGAACAGTAGTTTTTCGTAAAATTCCCAGGGGGAACCCTGTGCGAATTGTTTTAGCAGATTACTTGATAGCCTATATACGAAAGGGAGATATTTTGCACCTTCGTATTAAGCAAAAACAATTCTTTTCACTTTGGGAAGTAGAGTGGATTAAAAGCTGTTATTTACCAAAAGCCGGTAGATACTTTTAGGCTTTACAAACTGACAACAGTGTATAATAATATTATTAATGGGACTTATAGATTTTGTTTTAATAAAATATGATCGGAAGAGAGTGGTGGGGATGCAAGTAGTTGTGCTTCAAGCTGGTAAGGAGGATAAGGTACTTAAGGAAGTATTAGGTGCCATTAACCAAGTACTAGAAGAGCTTCAAGTAGAGGTAAAGCAGATTAAGCTTAACCAGATACCCTATTATGAGGGGTATGATACAGATGAGTTTAAGCTGATTTTAGATGAGATTGATCAGGCAATTGGTGTGATTATAGCTAGTAGGGTGGAGATTCTATCAGTAAGTGGTAGTTTATCTACTTTCTTTGAGTATTGTAGTAATCATAAAGGAAACAGTGTATTTGAGAAGCCCTTATTTGCACTAACCTCCAGTGATTGGAGGGGGGAGAGGGAAGCAGCAGAACACATATTGCATGTATGGGATATATTAGGAGGCTTAGAGTTTGGGAAACTAGGGATTTATACGCCCAATTACAGCTCGGATAAAGACCATATACTTGCTAATGTAGAGCGAATGATAGAGGATTTTTATAGGGTGATGAAGCAAGGTAGGATACCCATGAAAAGTAGCGATAACCTAACCTTTGCCAAGGAACAAACAGGTAAAGTCACCGCCTTTAGCCAAAAACTAGAAGTAGAAACCGAAAAATATCAAGATCAAAGAAGCTCCCAAGAGCAGGATATTGAGGATCTTGCAAATCTTTTTAAAAGGCAATTAACCCAGGTAGATGATGATAATGGAGGGCCAATAGTCCCAGAGCCACAACCTAAAACAACAAGGCATATGCTAAGCAGTATGCCCCATTATTTTCAGGGGCAATATGATGCAGAATTTGAGACTATAGTACAATATCACATATTGTCAGGGGAGCCTTATAGCGGCTATATAATTATAAAAGATGGAGATTGTCACTATAATGAAGGCGTTTACCCTGGGGCTGAAGTTGAACTTACAGCCCAGGAAGAAGTTATAGAAGATGTTTTAACTAAAAAGGTAACAGCCCAAAAAGCATTCATGTTAGGGCAATTGAAAGTTAGGGGGAACTTTATGCTTTTATCTAAGATAGATCAAATGTTTAAGGCAATGTGAGGAGGATAATAATGAGTAAGCAGTGTATTTTTTGTGATATTAATAGTGGTGAAATCCCTTCAATTACAATATATGAAAACGAAGAGTTTAGGGTAATGTTAGATAGATTTCCTGCTACTAAAGGTCATATTTTAATTATACCTAAAGAGCATGTAGAGGATGTATATGACTTAGATCCGGAGCTAGCAGGTAGATTATTTGAATTAGCAACAAGGTTTGCAGGCATTATCAAAAGAACCTTTGATAACGATGGTATAAACATTATTCAAAACAATGGTAAAGCAGCAGGCCAGACTGTGTTTCACTACCATCTGCATATGATACCGAGATATGAAGATGATAATATCCAGCTTGGTTGGGCAGTTAATAACGATGTTACTATAGAAACGTTACAAGAGCATGCCTCTAAGATTAAAAACCAAATGTAGTTTTATTGACTTTAGATAGGTAAGGTTATACTATAAAAGAATATAAAAGGGGGCGAGCAGATGAAATCAATCGTGCTAACCGGCGGTGGTACAGCTGGGCACGTTACTCCTAATATTGCTATGATACCAACGCTGCAAAAAGAAGGTTGGGATATTAGATATATTGGAAGTCATAACGGAATAGAAAAAAAGTTAATACAGGATATAGGGGTTAATTACTATGGTATTTCTTCAGGGAAACTGCGCAGGTATATTGATCTTAAGAATATAAGCGATCCATTTAAGGTTGTTAAAGGATTATTAGATGCCTTTATCTTACTTCGCAGGTTAAAACCCAAGGTTGTATTTTCAAAGGGGGGCTATGTAAGTGTCCCGGTTGTAATAGCAGCTAAAATGCAGGGAATACCAGTAATTATACATGAATCAGATATAACACCTGGCCTAGCTAATAAAATTGCAATTCCTTTTGCAAAAAAGGTGTGCGTTAACTTTCCTGAAACCTTGAATCATGTAAAGGGCAGGGGGGTTATAACGGGGACACCAATAAGGGAAGAGTTGTTTACAGGAGAGAAGGATAAGGGTAAGCAAATATGTGGATTTACTGATGAGAAGCCGACTATTACCATAATGGGTGGTAGCCAGGGCTCCGTAAGGATTAATACAATAATTCGTAAGGTTTTACCACAGCTCCTAGGAGATTTTAATATTATCCATATATGTGGTAAGGAGAATTTAGATAAAAGCTTAGATAAAACAAGTGGTTACAAACAGTTTGAGTATGTAGGAGAAGAGCTACCGCATATTTTTGCTATAACTGACCTTATGGTTTCAAGGGCGGGTGCAAATGCCATTGCAGAAATCACCGCCCTAAAGATACCGGCACTCCTTATCCCGCTATCCCTGGAGGCAAGTAGGGGAGACCAGATTTTAAATGCAAATTCTATGAAAAAGCAAGGATTATGCATGGTAATGGAAGAGGACAGCATGGACGAACAAAGCTTAAAAGATGCAATCCAAAAATTATATAGTCAGCGAAGTAAGTATATAGACAAAATGGAGCTAAACCAAAGCACAAGTGGAATTAAACTAGTCTTAGATGAAATAAGAAATTCTTTAGTCACTTCTTGACGCAATCCGTCGAAGCGACTATAATAGTAAAGTTATAAAACAATATGCCAACAGACAATCATTGAGGTGAAAAACATGGCCACAAAATATATTTTCGTTACAGGTGGAGTAGTATCAGGGCTAGGAAAGGGAATAACAGCAGCCAGTTTAGGAAGACTCCTTAAAGCAAGAGGAAAGAAAGTTACAATTCAAAAGTTTGATCCATATATAAATATTGACCCAGGGACAATGAGCCCATACCAGCATGGTGAGGTGTTTGTTACACCTGATGGAGCAGAAACAGATTTGGACCTTGGACACTACGAGCGTTTTATCGATGAGAAATTAAATAGATACAGCAATATAACAACTGGTAAAGTATACTGGTCGGTTTTAAACAAAGAGCGTAAAGGAGATTACAAGGGTGCAACGGTACAAGTAATCCCACACATTACAAACGAAATTAAGGACTGTGTGTATAGGGTAGGTAAGACTGGTGAGCCATCAGATATTGTTATCACAGAGATTGGTGGGACTGTAGGAGATATAGAAAGTTTGCCTTTTATAGAAGCTATTCGCCAGGTATCAACCGATGTAGGCAAAGAAAACGTGCTATACATACATGTTACCTTGGTTCCTTATCTAGAAAAATCAGCAGAGATGAAGACGAAACCAACACAGCACTCTGTTAAAGAGTTAAGGTCTATAGGTATTCAACCAGACATTATAGTATGTCGTACAGAGCATGAGATGCCAGAAGATATGCTTGAGAAGATAGCTCTATTTTGTAGCGTAGATAAGGACTGTGTTATACAAAACCTAGATGCGGAAACATTATATGAGGTTCCATTAATGTTAGAAGAGCAAAATCTAGCTAATATTGTAAGCAAAAAGCTTCACCTAGATATAAAAGAGCCTGACTTATCAGCGTGGATTAAAATGGTTGAGCGTGAAAAAAATCCAATCCACAAGAAGAAAATAGCGTTAGTAGGTAAATATGTAGAGCTGCATGATGCCTATATTTCAATTGTAGAATCATTGCATCATGCAGGAATTCATCATCAAACAGATATAGAAATCGACTGGGTTGATTCGGAGCTACTTACAGAAGGCAACTTGTCTGAAACCTTATCAGAAGCAGATGGTATAGTTGTACCTGGAGGATTTGGTAAAAGAGGAGTGTATGGTAAGATTTTAGCATCCCAATATGCTAGAGAAAACAAGGTGCCATTTTTAGGAGTATGCCTTGGAATGCAAATGGCAGTTGTAGAGTTTGGACGTAATGTGGTAGGTCTTACAGAAGCGCATAGTACAGAGTTTGAACCAGAAACACCACAACCAGTTATCACCGTAAGGGAAGATCAAAAAGATGTAGAACACATTGGGGGCACTATGCGATTAGGGGAATCCCCTTGTAAAGTGGTTAAGGGAACGCTGGCATACGAGGCTTATAAGGAAGAACTTGTTCACGAGCGCCATAGGCACCGTTATGAGTTTAATAATGGATACCGTGAACTACTAGAAAAACACGGACTAGTAATATCCGGCCTATCACCAGATGGAACCTTAGTTGAAATGATTGAAATAAAAGATCACCCCTGGTTTGTTGGAGTTCAGTTCCACCCAGAATTCACATCCAGACCCAACAGGCCCCACCCACTATTCGTAGGTTTCCTAGGTGCAACACTTTTGCAACCGTAGGTTTCAAGTATATTTTAATAATATATCCATATGAGTTTAGGGTAATGTAGGCTCTTCAACACTTTTACGACCAAAGGTTGTGTGTAGCCACACCAATAAGTTGCAAATATATTTTAATAAACTAGCCATATGATAATAGGGGAAATGTAGCCTCTTCAACACTTTTGCGACCGAAGGTTGTGTGTGTTGAAGAGGCTACATTTCCCTAAACTCAATGACAAGAATATTTTAAAATACACTTGACAACTGTAAAATGTAATTATATACTTTGGCTATGAAATGATTTGATTTACAAAGTATTTGACTTACGAAGTAAATACATAAGGAGGGTATTATGGCTAAAAACTCAATAAGATTAGTAAATGAACTTTTAGTAGAATTGTTTAATGACATATTAATAATAGAAAAAGCTGCTATTAGTTCAGGGCCATTTAATGATATATCTATAACCGAGATGCATACGATTGAAGCTATAGGGCTAGGGTCTTTATCAATGACCGATGTAGCGGATAAGCTAGGTATAACAGTTGGCACACTTACCACAGCTATTAACCGTTTAGTAACTAAAGGATACGTAGAAAGAAACCGCTCAGAAGAGGATCGTAGAGTTGTAGAAATCGGATTAACAAGAAAAGGAAGGCTGGCTTTTAAAATTCATGAGGCTTTTCATAGGGAAATGGTTAAGAATATGATAGAAGGATTATCTATAGAAGGCAACGAGGTTCTTATTCAATCCCTATCCAATCTTAATAACTTTTTTAAGGAAAAATATAAGATAGCAGTAAAAAATGATGTTATAAAAGGGTGATGTCATGAGTTATGCACAAATCGAAGGAACAGGTCATAGCGTACCACAAGTTCAAGTTACAAATGAAGATTTAACTAAGTATGTTGATACAACAGATGAGTGGATTAGTAGCCGAACAGGCATTAGAAATAGATATATTTCTACAGGGGAAACAGCAACAAGTCTTGCAGTTTCAGCAGCTAAGCAGGCACTAGATAATGCCGCCACTAAGGCTGATGAGATTGATCTTATCATAGTAGCTACGATTTCACCTGAGTACTTTATGCCAAGCACAGCATGCCTTGTACAGGGAGAGATGGGTGCAGTTAATGCCACATGCTTTGATTTAACTGCTGCATGTAGCGGGTTTTTATATGCCCTTAAGGTAGCAGAGCAAGGAATAAGATGTGGTGACTATAATAAGGCGCTAGTAATAGGAAGTGAAGTTTTATCTAAAACACTAGATTGGGAAGATAGGGATACATGCGTATTATTTGGTGATGGCGCAGGGGCAGCAGTACTATCTCAAAGTAATGAATATGGAATTATTAAGACCTATACCGGTAGTGATGGTAGAGGAGCTAACCTCTTATCACTTCAGGCTAACCAAAGCAAAAATATGCTTCATGATATAGATTTAATAAGCCCCTATATGCAGATGCAGGGGCGAGAAGTTTATAGCTTTGCAATTAAAGTAGTTCCTAAATGTATAGAAAAGGTACTAGATGGCACAGAATATAGTGTTGATGATGTATCATGGTTTGTTCTTCATCAGGCCAACGAAAGAATTATCGATAGTGTAGCCAAGAAGATGAAAGTTTCTAGTGCAAAGTTTTATAAAAACATGCATACTTATGGTAATACATCAGCTGCAAGTATACCTATTGCCCTTAGTGAACTAGATAAGAGTGGTAACCTGGCCAAAGGAGACATAATAGTCCTTGTAGGTTTTGGTGGTGGGCTCACATGGGGCTCGGCCTTAATTAAGTGGTAAACCCTTTAGGAATTTAAATTTCTAAGGTTTATATAAAAATAATAAATACACATAAAACAGGAGGAATTAAAATGATATTTGAAAAAGTAAAAGAAATCACAGTGGATAAATTAGGTGTAGAACCAGAAGAGGTAGAATTAAACTCTAACTTTAGGGATGATCTAGGTGCAGACTCATTAGATCTTTTTGAATTTGTAATGGAGCTTGAAGATGAGTTTGGCCTTGAAATCTCAAACGAAGATGTTGAAGATATCCAAACAGTAGAAGATGCAGTTAACTACATCAAGTCAAAACAATAATATTACTAAGTAGAGGAAGGTATTTTGAATGTATCAACAACTTTGTAAGATGTTAGAAATTCAATACCCTATAATCCAAGGCGGTATGGCGTGGGTTGCAACTCATGCCCTAGCCGCAGCGGTATCTGAAGCAGGGGGACTTGGCATCATTGCTGGTGGAAGTGCTCCAACAGAGTGGGTAAGAGATGAAATTAGAAAGTGCAAGCAGTTAACAAGTAAGCCTTTTGCGGTTAACGTTATGCTGCTAAGCCCCTATGCGGATGAAATCGCCCATATGCTTGTTGAAGAAGGGGTTAAGATTGTCACAACAGGAGCAGGCAATCCAGGCAAGTATGTGCAGATGTGGAAGGATAACGGAATAAAGATTATCCCAGTTGTACCATCAGTAGCAATAGCAAGGCGTATGGAAAAAGGCGGTGCGGATGCAGTTATTGTTGAAGGATGTGAGGCTGGAGGGCACATAGGAGAACTTACAACTATGGCGCTTGTACCCCAGGCATCACAGGCATTATCTATTCCAGTTATTGCAGCTGGTGGTATAGCCGATGGTAGGGGAGTAGCAGCTGCATTTATGCTAGGAGCACAAGGTGTGCAGATGGGAACAAGATTTTTAGTAGCCCATGAATCACCAGCACACGCAAACTATAAGGCAAGAGTAATAAAAGCAAGTGATATAGATGCAGTTGTAACGGGTAGAAGTACAGGTCACCCTGTAAGATCACTAAAGAATAAGCTAACCCGAGAGTTTGTAAAGCTTGAAAAAGAATGCATAGATCCAGCAGAGTTAGATAAGCTAGGTGCAGGTGCGCTTCAAAGTGCAGTTGTCGATGGGAATGTTAGCGAAGGGGCAGTAATGGCAGGTCAGATTTCGGGACTGATAACCAAAGAACAATCCGCAAAAGAAATTATTGAAGAAGTTTGGAATCAAACACTAGAACTAATAAGAGGATGTGGGAACAAGTGAAAGTTGCATTTTTATTTTCCGGCCAAGGTGCACAATTCGTAGGCATGGGCAAGGACTTATATAATTATTATTCTGAAAGTAAAATTATTTTTAATAATGCTAACGATATACTAGGTTGGGATTTAAAAAAACTTTGTTTCGAAGACCCAGAGGGGCTTATTAGTCAAACAAGATATACTCAGCCTACATTATTTGTAGCAAGTGCTGCAGCATTTGTAGCGGCAAGGGCAAATGGACTAGGACCAGATATAGTGGCTGGCTTTAGTTTAGGTGAGTATAGCGCGCTTTTTGCATCTGGGGCCCTAACCTTTGAACAGGCCTTAACCCTAGTTGATAAAAGAGCAATTTATATGGATGAAATTTCAAAAAAGATTAATGGAACAATGGCTGCAATTTTAGGACTTTCCATAGAGAAGGTTGAGGAGCTTTGCAAGGAGCAAAATACAGGAATAGTAGAAGTAGCCAATGATAACTGCCCAGGGCAGGTTGTCATATCGGGAGAAGCCAAAGCAGTAGAAGCAGTATGTAGAATGGCAAAAGAAAGTGGTGCAAAGCGGGCACTACCACTGAATGTAAGTGGGCCATTTCATAGCGTATTATTAGAAGAAGCTGCTAGGCAGATGGAAGAAGAAGTCAAGCTAATACAAATTGCAGAGCCAATTATTCCTATTGTAAGTAATGTTACTGCTATGCCTATGGATGCAAATGGCATCAGGACCAATATACCCCTACAGATAAAAAGCAGGGTGAGATTTAGGGAAAGCATTGAGTATTTAATAGATCAGAACATAGATATATTTGCCGAGCTTGGAAAGGGCAAAACCTTATGTAATTTTGTGAAAAAAACAGATAAGAGTAAGCTTGTATGTAATATAGAAAGCCCAGAAACATTAGAAAAAGCCAAGATATTATTAGGAGGAACTAATTAATGCTAAAAAATAAGGTTGCTTTAATTACAGGTGGAAGTAGAGGAATAGGAAAGGCTATAGCTCTTCTTTTTGCTAGTCAAGGTGCTACAGTAGCAATTAATTACTCTTCCTCAGAAGATGAAGCAAAGCAAATCGTAAAGGAAATTGAAGAAATGGGCGGCAAGGCTATGGTGGTAGGTGCTAACGTTGCAAATGGTGAAGATGCCAAGTTAATGATTAAAAAAGTTGTAGATGCATATGGAACTTTAGATATATTGGTTAATAATGCAGGTATAACTAAAGATATGCTCCTGCTTAGAATGACTGAACTTGAGTTTGATGATGTAATAGATGTCAACCTAAAAGGTGTTTTTAATTGCACCAAGCATGCTAGTCGCATTATGATGAAAAAAGGCGGAAGTATTATTAATATGTCATCAATAACGGGAGTGATAGGTAACATAGGCCAAAGTAACTATGCAGCATCAAAGGCTGGAGTTATAGGGTTTACAAAATCAGTAGCAAGGGAATTTGCAGGCAAGAACCTTAGGGTTAATGCTATTGCGCCAGGTTTTGTAGAAACGGATATGACTGATAAATTACAACAGGGTATTAAGGATAATTTGGTCTTAAATATTCCAATGGGGCGAATAGGAAAGGCGGAAGAGATAGCTAGCGTAGCACTATTTTTAGCCAGCGATCTTTCGAGTTATATTACTGGGCAAGTAATTGGTGTTAACGGCGGAATGGCAATGTAATAAGACATGTGATAAATCTTAAATAAAGGTTGGTGAAAGTATGAAAAACCGTGTAGTTATAACTGGTATGGGGGTAGTATCCCCAATAGGTAATGATGTTAATACTTTTTGGAGTAATATGAAAGAGGGAATATGTGGTATAGACTTTATTTCGGCTTTTGATACATCAGAAGGCTACGATGTTAAGCTAGCAGCAGAGGTGAAAGAATTTGATGGGGCTAAGCATATTCCTAAAAAAGAATTAAGAAGATTAGATCGTTTTTCCCAGTTTGCTATTTATGCAGCAATGGATGCAGTGGAGCACTCGGGGCTTAACCTAGAAGCTGAAGATTTAACAAAGGTTGGTGTAATAGTAGGATCTGGGATTGGTGGCCTAGCTACAATCGAGCAGGAAGCTAGCAAGCTTTTTACTAGGGGTCCTAAGAGGGTATCGCCATTCTTTATCCCTATGAGTATAGGTAATATGGCGGCAGGTAATATTGCTATTTATACAGGGGCAAAAGGGATTTGTACAACGATTGTTACAGCCTGTGCTTCAGGTACACACTCTATTGGTGAGGCTTATAGGGCTATAAAGTCAGGAGTGAATGATGTTATATTAGCCGGTGGTGCGGAAGCCAGCATTACACCTTTGGGAGTAGCAGGGTTTCAATCACTTACGGCTCTTAGTTTAAGTCAGGACCCAACAAGGGCATCCATCCCATTTGATGCTGAAAGAGATGGTTTTGTTATGGGAGAAGGGGCAGGAATATTAGTTATGGAATCCCTAGAACATGCACAAAAAAGAGGTGCAAACATCATTGCTGAAGTAGTAGGCTATGGTGCTACTGGTGATGCCTACCATATTACATCCCCGGATCCATCTGGTGAAGGTGCAGCTAGGGCAATGATAGAAGCAATAGAAGAAGCAGGTATAAACAAGGAAGAAGTTGGGTATATTAATGCTCATGGGACTAGCACACCTTATAATGATAAATTTGAGACGATTGCTATCAAGAGTGTATTTGGGGATATTGCGAAAGATATACCTATTAGTTCCACTAAATCTATGATTGGACATTTATTAGGTGCAGCAGGTGCAGTAGAGGCAGTTACAATCACTAAGGCATTAGAAGATGGATTTATTCCAGCAACTAT
>CAYUEJ010000013.1:0-14883 GCA_964442565.1 uncultured Candidatus Epulonipiscium sp. | reverse complement strand
TATTAGGTTGTTCTCGTAAAACCACATACCTAAATTGCTCTGGGATAATTGTTCTGACAAACCATGGAGTCGGGGTATCCCTATTAAAAATGTCATTACAATTGCGCTAATCCAAATACCAATAAAGGCCCTTATGATACCTACTACTAGGCCAAGCCACCTATCTGCAAAACCTATAATAGGGAGTTTTGATAGCAGGCGGATACTCTCTCCTATTAAATTAAGTACTGCCTTTATAAGCGCTAGCAAAATAATAAACGCAATAATATTAAGATAAAAATCAGCTATATAACCGCCTATATATTCATTGAAGCTATCTGCTCCCAACATTTTATATATTTCCGGGTTATTGTTACGTATAAGTCCCTCTTTAACTGTTTCTGGAACTAACATGTTTGCATTATCAATAAATCTTGTTTGTTCACTAAGTCCCATTAGATTTTGAATTCCTTCTACATTACTCATGGCTATTTTCTGTAGTAGGTCATATAAAAAGGTCTTACTTAAAATACTATTAATAGGCTGATGCCAGATATTTGACAAATAAATAGCTATTATGGTTGATAGCACCTTAAATGTCGTATATAGAACCCCCCTATAATAAGCAGTTATAGCGCTTAATGCTATAACTGCTATTATAATCCCATCCAATAAATTCATACTCTTCTCCTATTTACTAACCTGCATTAACTCCACTTTTCCTTTTGAAATCATTATTACTTTTTGTTGGCCATATAGAGGGATCATTTTTTGAACATCTTTAGTTGCTGTATATTCCCATCTTTTTTTCCCAAGGGCATTGTAGGAAGTAAAATGCCTATCACTACCTATAACAGTGGTCTTACCATCACTGTACATATATGTCACACTACTCCCTAGGTCAAACTCCTCTACTTCCTCCCCCTTTGGAGAAAAGAAGTTAAGCTTTTCCACTGAATGCACTGTTGACATTACTGGATTTACACTACTAATAACTGGGTAGCTTATCCCTTGCCAATCTACTAGCCTTTCTAAAACAGGGGCATAAGTGTAATATAGATTACTTATTTTTTCTATCTCAGTTCCATCTATTTGATTAAAACTCATAATATTATCCCCAACGGCTATCCACGTTCTTCCATCAACAAACTCAACTTCTGATATTATTGTATTTTTATAAGTTTCACCATATAAAATATTATCAACCTTAGTTAATTCATCACTACCTACTTCTATAGCAATTATATTTGAAGTTACTTGAGTATTAGATGTATTGATGTGGGATACCAGAATCGTTTTACCATCAGGGGATATTTCAGCAACAGTTGGATGACCAACATCTTCAACGTATGTAATCCACTTAACCCCCAAAGAATTCCCACTTTGATCAAATGCAGATATTACATGTCCATCCTTTGTGCTTTCAATAACTACAATATCTCCTTTTTTATTCATAGAAAAATACATAACTGGATTAGCAAATTTAATATCCACCTTTTTACCATGGGTATCAAATATACTAATAGTTTTACCACCTTTTTCACTAACTGCAAAATATGGTGTTCTTTGTGCTATTGATATGTTTTTTATTGTATGTGTATCTGCCCAAACTTCTTCTCCTTCTAGTGAAAAGGCTTTTACACCATCTTCCGTAACTAGGATAAGCTGCTCTTCATTTACTATTACTTCCTGATTTTTAACAACATCTAACTCAAGTATATCTTTTACAAATTCTAGTTTTGTTCCCTTTTCACTTGATAGCATTGCAATTTTTGTGATATATCCCCTTTGATATAATACATATACACCCATAGCTATAATACAAGTAATAAAAAGTATTCTAGGCATTTTCTTCTGTTTGCCACCTTGTGTCACAACTTTCAAAGTTTATTACCTCCGCATCCTGATTACCCCTCTAGCATATTATATAACTCAATATACTTACCCGCCGAGCGGCCCCATCCGAAGTCCGAACTCATTCCATTAGCACGAATTTGCTCAAAATCATCCGGCTTTTCGGTATAATATCTATATGCTTCGTTTATTTTATTATATAACCAGTAGCCTGAATAATCTACAAATTCAAAGCCCGTACCTGTCTTCTCTGCCTCATTATAATGTATAACCGTATCTTTAAGTCCACCTGTTTGACGAACAACTGGAACACTTCCATACTTCATAGCCATAAGTTGTCCAAGTCCACAAGGTTCAAACATTGAGGGCATAAGGAAAACATCACTTGCAGCGTATATTCTATGTGATAACTGCTCATTAAATGTTATGTTGGAGCTCACACGTCCTGGATACCTATATGCAAGGTGCTTAAACATATTTTCATATTCTGGTTCTCCTGTGCCTAATAAAATAAACTGGACATCCATTTCCATTATTTTATCCATTATCCACACGCCATCTATTGTATGATGAAATAAATCTAAGCCTTTTTGAATAGCAAGCCTTGTTATGATAGCAATTACCATTTTATCTTCCTGTACTAGTCCTAGATCTTTTTGTAGTTGATGCTTACACTCTTTTTTACCACTTAAATCTGATACTGAATAATTTGAATACAGGTGCGGATCGGTACTTGGGTTATATTTAAGTTCATCTATCCCATTAATAATACCATAAACTGCATCACTTCTTTCCCTTAATAATCCATCTAGGCCATATCCGTATTGTGGTGTTTGTATTTCATGGGCATAGGATGGGCTTACTGTTGTAATAATATCTGCATATCGTATCCCTGCCTTCATATAACTTATTGCACCGTAATGCTCTATGGCTTCTGGATGAAAATAGCCATCCGAAATCTCCAACATCTCAAGTGATTCCCTTCCAAAAATACCCTGATACTGAATGTTGTGTATTGTATATACAGTTTTTATGTTATTATACATTGGATTAAATCTATAGTTATCTTTTAAAAGCAGGCAAATTGGTCCTGTTTGCCAATCATTACAGTGGATAATATCCGGTATAAAATCCATGCGTGGTATCATCTCCAAGACTGCCTTGCAAAAAAATGCGAACCTTTCATCATCATCGTCGTACCCATATAGTTCTCCCCTATTAAAATACTCATAATTTTTAATAAAGTATGTGGGGACATCTTCATCTAGCAAAAAAATACTTGCTTCTTGATTTCTCCATCCTAGTGAAACAACGTAAGTATCCATCCATTTCACTTTTTCATCTATTCCACGTATCCCCTGATAATAAGGCATTACAACTCTTGCATCAATATCTTGTTCTCTTAGCTCTTGTGGCAAAGAACCTATTACATCCGCAAGACCCCCTGTCTTTGCAAATGGAACCACCTCACTAGCTACAATAAGTATTTTTAGCTTCCCCATATCATTCACTCCGTTTCATATCATTTCATCTTATGGGCTTATTCTTATATCTGTTAATAACATTATAACTCATTTTTCACTATATTGCTTATAAATGTTCACTACTTCATTTTCCAATTCATTAATTCTTTTTTGCTGACTTTGTAGTCCTACTATAAGTGCCACAGTAATTAAGATTCCTGCAACTGCAACACTAATAAACATATTAGCTCTTCTTTTCCTCTCTACCTCTTGCTTCCACCTACTACCTAACTCCCTAAACTCACCTACAACCTTATCACTAATCTCCTCTTTCTTTGGCCCTAGCAAGGAATTATCCTCCATATACTGCTGCATTCTTTCGTTTTTTTCATAATATATACAAAAACCCTTCTTTTCTTCAAACCTATCTTGATTACATAGAAAAAATGCATCTATACCATAAAGTGGGTCCATCAACATGAGTATACAATCTTCTCCAAATATATCTTTGTGCACTAGCATTTCCCTTGTAGTTGGCATTAGTCCATATCCTGGTTGAGTATGCATCCACCCTACATAATTCCCCTCCGGAAAATAACATTTTCTTTCATCTTCAATAGCACCTAAAATATTTTCACCTATCCATTCTACATCTTTATCTAACAGCTTATGGTCAACTGGTATCACCCCGTAAATTATCATCTGATCTATTTCTTTATTATGCTCCCCAATTAGCACTGCACATAACTCATATGATAAATTACTTTTTGCATATTGATTTAAATATGTGTAAGCATAATCCTCTATATATATGCTTGTCCCATCATCTATTTCGCCAATTAACCTTACATTTTTAAACCATCTTCGCCCACCCTCTTCATATTGCAAATTAGGATCGTAATATATACTCTTCATAATGATTCCCCCTTTTTGTTTTCCTCCTATCTACACACTACCATATTATCCCATAGGTTTTTGTCCCTACCTGTCGAGAGAATCATATTTTTTTCCTTTTTTTTACGATATTATACTACATTATTTTAATTTTACTTTCACGTGCCAATAAATTCCAAGGTATTAGGTAAATACTTTCCATCACAACTTCACACAATAAGCTTATTCTAGGAAAGTGGTGATTACGTGATTAAACCTATAACAAAAAACAAAATAGAATATATTGATATCCATGAGCCTGGCGCCCTTAAATCATTTTCAGATATTTTCAACGAATATTTATATGATTTGCTCCCATTATACAGGCACTCTTTAGTAATTCTATGTATCGGAACTGATAGAGCAACTGGCGATAGCCTTGGACCTCTTGTAGGTTACAAGCTTAGGTCCCTTAACTTTCCTGGTGTTCATGTGTATGGAACGCTAGATGAACCTGTCCACGCCAAAAACCTAGAGGCTACCCTTGATTGTATTAAGGAGCAGCATCCACACTCCTTGGTTCTAGCTATCGATGCCTGTCTAGGATCTATGAACCGGGTAGGGCACATTACTATTGGTGATGGACCTATAAATCCTGGAGCTGGTGTCCAAAAAACTCTGCCCTGCGCTGGTGACTTTCATATTACTGGCATTGTTAATTTTAGCAGTATGATGAATATGGCTATCTTGCAAAATACTCGCCTATCCCTAGTTATGAAGATGGCCGATATGATAGCCCTTAACATCAGATATTGCTTGTGGCAGTATTTTCAACACAAAAATACACACAAAAAACTATCTTAAGATATTTCTTTCTTAAGATAGTTTTATGATTACTTTGTTACTATTTCATTTGGTTTGCAGTTAGATAAGACTTATCAAATATTACTTTTAATTGATTATGCTGCCTGATAATGCTATTTAGTTGAACTTCATTTTGTAGAATAGCAAGTTCTATCTCCTGCAGATTTATATAGGGTATCATCCCTAAATCATAACGTTTCTGCATAATATTCTTTTGTCTTTGAACATCTTCCAAATCTACTAAAACCCTATCATGCTGTATTTCTAGTGCCTGGATATTTTCATAGATTTGTTTAATTTGTTGCTCCTTCACTTCTTTGCTTAAAGTAATATTATTTTGTGCTTGTGCATAGTTTAATTTCCTTTGTTGGTATAATGTATATGTCGGCGCACCACCATCAGGACCCGGTGCTATAAACGCCACCTTATCCGCATCCGAAACCTTTTCTTGAAGCCATATGCCTATATCTTTATTTATAGAGTATGATACCTGCCCCTGCAATGACCTTTTCATATCAAGGGGTTCATAAATATTTTCTTTAATTAGTTTGTATCTTTCTTCTTTGCCGCCTATGGCATCGTTTAATTTTCTATAGCCTGCATCAATGGCCTGAACTATGCCCGTTATCTCTTTATTTTGGATTTCCATTTTTATTTTTTCTGCTTTAGTGGCTGTTTCACTCCCCAGACCTAGTTGTTGTCTTGTTGCTGCATGGTTAAGCTTTTCTTGCTGAACCCTAAGGCTTTCAAGTGCCAACTCATGTTTCTCCTCTAACTCTAAAATCTCATCAAAATTTGCTTCAATATCAAAAGCTACCTGCTCTGCTATTATAGTTTCATTTTTCCTCTCATACTCAGCACTAGCTGTTGCCTTTGAGTAGTTTGCACTTGCTTGTTCAAAGCCAATATTCCCTGAGTTATAGTAATGTTCTTTTGCAGAATCTTTATCAACATCTGCGGAGACTATATTGGTTCCCTGCATTCTCAGTCTATTATTTCTTTTTTGCGCAGTTATAATGGCATCTTCTACTTTTAATTCTTGTAAATCATTTGCGTAGACCATGCTAAATGAAAACACAATTATTAATAGTGCCATATACAAACTTTTTTTCTTCATGATTTTACCTCCTATCTTGCTGACTATTCATAGCGTAGTGCTTCTATCGGATCTAACTTTGCAGCTTGCTTTGCTGGATAAACACCAAACACCAGTCCTATTAAACTAGATGTACCAACCGAGAAGGCAAGCATTCCTGGTGTTAACTTTGGTGTAATACCAACAACTTTACCTAATGCCAATCCTCCACTATAGCCAAATCCCATTCCTATTACTCCACCTATTAAGGTTAATATTAAGGCCTCTATTAAAAACTGAGTCAATACCTCTTTATTTTTGGCCCCTAGGGCTTTACGAATACCTATTTCCCGTGTTCTCTCTTTAACTGTAACAAGCATAATATTCATAATCCCAACACCACCAACAAGGAGGGAAATCCCTGCAACAACGCTGATAAATCCCATCATAATACCTAACTGTGCATTGATTTCTCCCATTTGTTTTGCTAAGGGATCAACACCATAAATGTCTTTAACATTATGTCTTTTTTCTAGTATCCTCTTGATATTGTTAGCAATTTCATTTACATTGGCATCTTCCCTAACCCCTATCATTCCATTGGGGGTTTTCCCCTCCCCAAAGTCAAACATCTCTGCCATTACTGTTTCATAAGGTATGTGTATCATAAGTGGGATAGCGTCTTGGGGCATCCCAGCTATGTCATAAGTATTATCTTTAACACCAATAATCTCAAAGGTGTAATTCCTATTTTCATATCTAACTTCTATTTCTTTGCCGATAACATTATTAGTTCCAAAACGCCTAATAGCCAAGGCTTCTTCTACAACTGCTACATGTGCCTTTGTTTTATTATCCGCCTTAGATATGCCCCTTCCTTTTAGGATGTTCACCGGCATTACCTTACTGTAATCCTCTGTTACACCCCATATTTCGGCATATCTAAATTCATCGGCTTTCTTCATCTTTAAATTACCCATAAAAAACATCATAGGTGTGGCTACATTAACACCTGGTAAACTTTCAATAATCTCAAAGTCCTCTGGAATAAAGTAATCTTCTTCTTCTGCTTTGTTAGCACCTAATTGTATGGTGCCCTTCCCAAATTTATCGAATAATCCTGTTAGACTATCTTGAACCCCTGCACCAATAGAAAGAATCATAATAACTGATCCTATTCCTATAATCATCCCTAACATAGTAAGAAATGTACGCATCTTACTACCTATTAGGTTTTGAAGGGCAGATTTTACTCCTTCTTTAATATTCATATTACACCCCTAGTATTGGTTCATCACGGATAATACATCCATCCTTAAATACTACCTTTCTTTTAGTATAGCCTGCTATCTCATCTTCATGGGTTACCATAACAATAGTTGCACCCTCGTCATTTAGGTCTTTAAATATCTGCATAATTTCTATACTTGATTTGCTATCTAAATTACCTGTAGGCTCATCAGCTAATATAATAGATGGGTTATTAACAAGTGCCCTTGCTATTGCTACCCTTTGCTTTTGACCACCTGAAATTTCGTTCGGTTTATGCTTAACTCTATCTGCAAGGCCTACTTTAGCTAGCGCTTCCATGGCCCTTTGCCTACGTTCCTTTGCCTTTATACCTGCATATAACATTGGTAGTTCGACATTTTCTAGTATGGTCAACTTAGGGAGTAAATTAAAGGCTTGGAAGACAAATCCTATTTTACGGTTTCTAATTGATGCAAAGTCTTTATCCTTGAGTTTAGATACATTCACCCCATCCAATATATAAAGACCACCATTTGCCTTATCTAAACACCCCAGAATATGAAGTAGGGTTGTCTTCCCAGATCCTGATGCACCCATAATGGATACATATTCCCCTCCCTCAACATGAAAACTTACATTATTTAAGGCATTTACCTTGATAACACCTGTATCATAGATTTTACTTAGTTCTTCAACGTGGATCATTCCTCTGCACCTAGTTCAGTAACTAGCATCCCCTCTTCTAACTCTTCTGTTGGATCTGCTACTACCCTTTCTCCTACTTCTACACCTGATACCTCTATTGATATTCCATCTAAGGTAAGCTCTTTAACATCTCTTTTCTCTAAAGTATTGTCATCTTTTATAATAAATACGTATTTATTATCTGAGTCCACATCTTCCATAATAGATAATATAGGAAGCGTAATGGCCCCTTCTTTTTCTACAGTCGTAATCTTAACATCTACATTATAGCCTGGTTTTAAGTCTGACTCCCCTTCGCTTATTTGAATTATAACCGGTAAAACATTAGTTGTAGACGTTCCAGATTGTTTTTTAATAGCTGATGGGGCAATTTCAGTTACCACTCCCGTATATTCCTTAGCTTCAAGACTATCTTGTTTAATAATAACATCCTGCCCTAGCTTAACTTGTGGTGCGTTAAATGTGCTAATTTCTGATTTAACCTTTAAAACTGATAGGTCTAGTACCGTTATCAAAGCTGTTCCTGCTCCTACCGTGGAACCCTTCTCTACCATAACTTCTGATACCGTACCACTAACAGGGCTTATTACCTCAAGTTTTGCCTTTGCAATCTCATCTTTAAGGGCCTCAATTTGTACATTAATTGATTTAATCTCATTTTCCTTAAGATCTATTGAATGTTTTTTATTTTTATCAGTTACATTGTTTTTTGCAACATCCACAGCGTAGCTGGCATTTTGTTTTTGAGCCTCAATTGCAGACATTGATAGCTTTGTACCTTCTAGTTGAATTTCAGCTATCTTAAGCTTATCTTCAATAGCCTCGATTGCATGCTTAACATCATCATATTCCTTTTGTGCTATAATCCCTTCTTCTAGTAGCGCTTTTTGATCCTCACCTGTCTTTGTTGTAGTTTCAAGTTCTCTTTTTATTTGCTCTATAGATAATTCCTGAGTTTCTATAGAGTCTAAAATATCTTTCTTGGATTTTTCTACTTGTACTAAAGATGATTCTGCCTGAAGTATCTCCTGCATCCCAGCACCACTTTTTATATCACTTAAACCAGTTTGTGCTGAGGCTAGCTGTAAGTTTAGCTTTTCTAAATCCCTTCCTAGCCTTGTTTTGGTTTCTTCATCGTAGGTTATAATAACATCACCAACACTAATCACATCACCAACCTCTACCATAACATCCTTAACTAGCCCATTAATCTCAGAATAAATATTTTCTTCGTCATTTGCCTGTACCTCACCTGATGCGGATATTTGCGACGATATTGATTCAGTTGATACTGTATGTACCTGAACCTCCTTAGTTTGTTTGTTAGCCTTAGCAGCGGCAGCTACAGAAGCACCTTGTATAGCTGCAAATACTATACCACCTACAACAACAACACCTATCGCTATACCAATTATCTTTTTCTTATCCATTTTAATCTCACTTAATTTCATCATTAACACCCCTCTCCTATAATTGTACCCTTTTTTCTATAATATTTTTAGTTAATAAATAAAAAATAGTTGCAAGCAGGCTATTTATTACTATGTTAACCATATTAAGCCCTTGCATATTACCTTGCATATACTCAAAAAACTTGATAATATCTGGCATACTCCCTGGAAATCCTTGTTTCACAGCCAATGGAATTGCCACTAACAACATGCTTAGCCCACCACTTAATAGGGTCATTACATTTGTCATTACCATAGCCAATATGATTTTCATAAAGGTAATATGATTGCTGCGTGGTCGCATGCTTAGTACAACTATGGAAAAATAAATAATAAACATTGTAAGCACGTATGTGGAGAATCCATTTAAAAAAGATTGAGCAAAATCTGGTCCGCCTATCATGCCTATAATTATACCCTCACCCGTATAGGTATTTATAATTATGGGAATACTAATTAAAAGTATTATCCCTGTTAGTGTATTCCATATTAATTGACCCATGAATTTTGCCCATATAAGATCTCTTGCTTTAATTGGTAATGTCATCATAAGATAACCTTGCCCCCCAACAAACTCCTGATTAAAGCTTATTATACAATAAATAACTAAGGCTAGGGGAGCCCCTATTATAATCAATGTAAATATGAGGATATACAAGCCCGCAAATGCTGAATAATTACGAAATGGACTAATCATAAGCCCTAAACATCCTAACAATGTCCCTCCAAGAAGGGTGCAGCCCATTCTCCAGGTTTGTTTTAGTTCATATTTTAATAATTTTATCATTCCGCAAACACCTCCCTATATAATTGATCTATAGACTGGTTATTTTGCATCCTTAGCTGCTCTGCATTATCATAAACAACGATTTTCCCATCCCTTATAAATGCCACATCATCAAATATCCTTTCAATATCTGTAAGCAAGTGGGTTGTAATAATCATAGAACTATCTTCATTATAAAACTCTACAATTGCATCTAAAATCTTTTCCCTTGCCACAGGGTCAACCCCAGCTATGGGCTCATCTAATACATATAACTTTGCATTACGCGAAAGCACCAAGGCTAATTGCAGTTTCTCAGCCATCCCTTTAGAACACTCACTAACCTTTAACCCTTTCCCTAGCTTCATAAAATCCAATAATCTATTGGATTTTTCTATATCAAAGTCATCATAAAAATCTAGGAAGAATTCTATAGCATCCTTTACTCTCATCCACTTTGGCAAGTAATTTAAATCTGGCAAATAGGACACAACTGACTTAGTATAGATTCCCGGCGCCTGCCCATCAATCTTGATCTCCCCACTATCAGGACGAAGAAGGCCTACAATACCTTTGATCAGGGTTGTTTTTCCTGATCCATTAGGACCTAGTAGCCCCACAATTCTACCCCTCGGTATTGCAATACTCGCATCTTGCAAAACAGGTTTGCCATTTCTGTATGCTTTAGTTAGATTATTAATTTCTAATATATTCATAGTTCCGAATCCCCCGAGTTCTTTATTATTAACTTGATAATTTCTTCCTGTGAAAACCCTAATGCCTTCATTTCCCCCAAGAATTTTTCTAAAAGTTCCTGGCACATCTCCTCCTTTAGTGCCTTTGTTCTATCTATATTATTTGTTATATAACTCCCGAGACCCCTCTGGGTTATTGCAATACCCTCTCTTTCTAGTTCCTGATATGTCCTTTGTATCGTATTGGGGTTGACTTTTAGTAAGATAGCTAGTTCCCTTATTGAAGGTAACTTTTCATCGCCTTGTAGCTCCCCAGAAACCACTTGTCTTTTAAGCATATTCATAACCTGTATATATATGGGTGTATTATTATCAAATTCCATTAACAGACCTCCTTCCACCTAGTGTACTAATATGATAGTACACTAAGCGATGGGTAATTGCAAGTAAAATTTCGTTAGTTGCCTTAGGTGATATGTCCTGCCAACCTAATGCGGCGACAGCCTAATGTGGCGGCAACCCCCAAATCTATTGAAAACACCCCCAATATAAAGTACAATTAATCTTTACCCTCGCACATTCAGAAAGGCGTTGCAAATTATGATACACGGAAATATTGAAGGCATTCGAAACAGCATTCTTAACGAACTTGAACAACTCTATAATATAACCATAGAACCATATACAGTCATTAATGAAGAAATCACAACACCCCTATGCATACTAACCCAATACCTTAATCGAGAGATTAGTGTTGGTGTTGATCGCAAAGGAAATGTCATTAGCGTAACCGTCGGAGATAGCAACACAGCGTCTATTCCTCACCACAACGAAAGCGATAACAAACTTTGTGGAATCCGAATTATACACACCCACCCTGGTGGTCACTCTGGGTTATCACTACCAGATGTTACTGCCCTTATGCATCTAAAATTAGATTGCATGGTCGCTATTGGAGTAAAAGATGGCAAAATGACAGATATTTCGCTTGGTTTTTGTGATATACAAAACAATAAACTTAGTTACCGTACAACTCATCCAATGAGTATGGAAGAAGCGGCATCTTTTTCTTACGAGGAGTATGTAAGGGCAGTACAAAAAAAACTTCTTACACTAATGGAAAATAGTGATGAAAAAGAAAGGGCTATTTTAGTTAGTTGTGATAGCCAAGAAATGTTAGATGAGTTAGAAGAGCTTGCGCATGCTTGTGACGTTGTTGTCGTAGGCCAAACCCTGCAAAGACGTAGTAAGATGGATCCTGCTTTCTATGTTGGTAAGGGTAAATCACAAGAACTAGCCCTTCAAAAACAAATAGCAAGAGCGAACGTTCTTATTTTTGACGATGAATTATCAGGTACCCAAATTAGAAACTTAATGAATATAACAGGATGTAAGATTATTGATAGAACCACTTTAATATTAGAAATCTTTGCTAATAGGGCAAGAACCAGGGAAGCTAAGCTTCAAATTGAGTTAGCACAACTTAACTACCGTACCACACGCCCTATTCCATTAGGAAGTGAAGAACGTGCAGGTGGTGGGATTGGCTCCAAAGGTCCAGGGGAGAAAAAACTAGAAATCGATAGACGTAATATTATGCAGCGCATAGAGGCATTACGACAAGAATTGCAAAAACTCAAAAAGGTTCGTAAAACCCAAAGGGAAAGAAGAGTTACTAGTAGTACTCCAAATGTGGCCTTAGTGGGCTATACCAATGTAGGTAAATCTACTATTCGTAATCATCTTGCAAAAAATTATTCTGCAAAGCTTCTAACCTCTAAAGAAGATGTACTAGCCAAAGATATGTTATTTGCCACTTTAGAAACAACAACTAGGGCAATTTCACTACTTGATGGGCGTTCCATCACACTAACTGATACCATCGGATTCATTCGCAAATTATCTCATAACCTAGTAGAAGCATTTCAGTCTACCTTAGAGGAAGTCAAAGAATCCGATCTGCTTTTACATGTTATTGATGCCTCCTCAGAGTCTGTTATCAAAGAGCTCCAAGCCGTCGAAAAAGTTTTAGCCGATATCGAAGCTGATAAAATCCCCTCAATCCTTGTCTTTAATAAAATGGATGGTGTGGAAAAAGAAGATCTGCAAACCATAGAATCCACCATACTAAGTAGCAGTACACTAAACTATACAAATACCATTTGGATTTCTGCAAAAAAAAATCTCAATATAAATCAACTCTTAAAACTTATTTCTTCCCTACTCCCTAACACGCTAAAAGAGGCCACCTATCTTATTCCATATAATGAACAGAGTATGGTAGCTTTTTTACACCGAAATTCCCTTGTTAAAAAAGAGGAGTACCAAGAACTCGGAACCCTCATTACAGCCGAAGTAAACGAGGAAACTTGGAATAAAATGCAAGCCTTTTTACAATAGACATACTTAAAGTGATGCTTAACAAATATTTGTTAAGCATCATTTTATTAAATAACCCAAGACCTAACTACCTGAACTAACTGGTATAAACGGAATTATACTTCTAGCAAAATTTTGAATCGGTATGGATTGGAGATAAACTTTTCCCGGCCCTGTTAAAGTAGTTAAAAATAATCCCTCTCCCCCAAAAAAGATATTCTTAAATCCTTTAACTGAATCAATACTCATTTGAACCGTATCCTCCAAGAAAGCCACATGGCCTGTGTCTACTTTTAAAGTTTCGCCACTGGCCAGTTCAATTTCCTCTAATGCACCGTCTATTTCTAAAAACACATAACCATTGCCGGAAAGCCTTTGCATAATAAATCCTTCCCCACCAAAGAACCCTGCTCCTAGCTTTTTATGAAAGTGTATGGCAAGTTCAATGCCCCTCTCTCCTACTAAGAAGGCCCTCTTCTGGGCTATAATGCTTCGACCAGCTTCTAATTTGATGGCATAAATACTGCCTGGAAAAGATGATGAAAAAGCAATTTGTTGGTTATCTGCTAGAGCCTTAAAGTTAACAGTAAAGAAACTCTCTCCTGAAAATACTCTTTTAACCCCACCGAATAACCCGCCACTAGCAGTGGTTTCCATAGAAATACCTGTGCTCATCCATGACATAGCCCCCGATGTTGTAAAAAGTTCTTCGCCACGCTCTAAATTTAAACTTAAAAATGGAAGATTCCCACCTTTAATCTCATATTTCATCTTCTTCACTCCTTAAATTTGATACTTTATACATCTAATTTCATATCGCCATCTTTTATCCAACCCTTACTTCTCATTAATTCAGCAACACCCCATGTAATAAGAGCTGGCAATATAAAGTATAGCAATAAGATGCTAGCTAATAATAATACTTTATTAGTCATCCCACTCATGGTTTCCCATGTCATTAATACCCCTACAAGTCCTGATGTTCCCATACCTGCTCCAGCTGCATTGTTTTCCATTTTAAAAAGCACTGTCGCCATTGGCCCTGTAATTGCACTAGCTACAATTGCAGGAATCCATATTCTTGGATTTCTTATGATGTTAGGCATCTGTAGCATAGATGTTCCAAGACCTTGGGCCAGTAATCCATTAACTTTGTTTTCCCTATAGCTAGCTACTGCAAAACCTACCATTTGCGCGCAACATCCTGCCGTTGCTGCACCAGCTGCCAGGCCAGATAGGCCTAAAATCATGGAAATAGCTGCCGAACTTATTGGTAGTGTTAGTATAATACCCATCATAACCGAAACAATAATACCCATCCAAAACGGTCTAAGCATTGTAGCTTGATTAATAGTAGCACCTAAAAAAGCCATAAAACTTGCTAGTGAAGGTGCCACGAGAACCGCTGCAATCCCTCCTGTTACAATAGTCGTTATTGGTGTAATAATAATATCCAACTTGGTTTTCCCCGAAATTAAGCGGCCTACTTCTGCGCCTACCACTGCTGCAACAAATGCACCTATAGGAT
>CAYUEJ010000012.1:3406-15271 GCA_964442565.1 uncultured Candidatus Epulonipiscium sp. | reverse complement strand
CCTCCACTTTGACCTGTTGCCCTTTCCATTCCTTCTATTGGAAGGTATGTCAAGGAATCAGCTCCTATAAGTTTACAAATCTCGTCATTGCTTAAGGTTGCCCCGATAAGGTTCTTCCTATAAGGGGTATCAATACCAAAATAGCATGGATGGGCTACTGCTGGCGATGCAATACAAACGTGAACTTCCTTGCCGCCTACTTTTCTTATTTGCTCAATAATATGAGTCATTGTGGTTCCGCGTACTATAGAGTCATCTACAAGTACAATTCTTTTACCTTCTATATTTTCACGAAGTACGTTAAGTTTAATCCTCACGGCGCTTTGCCTCATATCCTGGGTTGGCTGTATAAATGTCCTGCCGATATAGCGGTTTTTTACTAGCCCTTCTGCATATGGAATTCCAGATTCCTCCGAGAAACCTACAGCACTTGGAATCCCCGAGTCTGGCACTGCTACAACAACATCTGCGTCAATTTTACCCATTCTGGCAAGCTCTCTACCTGCTTCTCTTCGGAACTTATAAACCCCTACATCATCAAGCTTACTATCTGGTCTTGCAAAATAAACTAACTCAAAAATACATAAACTCTTTGGGCACCAGCTTGTTGATGGGATGCTACGAAGGCCGTCTTGATCAATTATAACAATCTCACCTGGCTCAACATCTCTCATAAATTCTGCACCAATAGTATCTAGGGCGCAGCTTTCGGAAGCTAGGGCATAGCCATCACTTGTTTTACCAAGGCAAAGTGGGCGAAGGCCATGGGGATCCCTTATTCCTATTAGTTTATCTTCAGTTGTAAGAACTATAGCATAGGCCCCTTTTATAAGGCTCATGGTATTTTTTATAGCTGCCTCTATACCTCTTTTGTAGTTTCTAGCAAGTAGGTTTAGGATTGACTCCGTGTCGATTGTTGTTTGAAAAATAACTCCAGTATCCTCTAACATCTCCTTAACACTCTCACTATTTACAAGGCTCCCGTTATGGGCTATCGCCATGTGTCCATGTTTAAATTTAGCCATTAAAGGCTGGGCGTTGTAAGGCTTATCTTCCCCTGCCTTAGCATAGCGCACATGCCCAATAGCAATATTTCCTTCTAGTCCATTAACGTGTTCTTCTGTAAAAACATCTGATACAAGACCTGTCCCCTTAATGCACTCTATATTCCCTTCATTATTCGATGCTATTCCTGCATTTTCTTGGCCCCTGTGTTGTAATGCATATAATCCGTAATAAACACTTCTTGTTGCTGGTTTCTTACCGATTACACCAATTACCCCGCACTCTTCATTTAACTTATTATCTTGTATATGCAAAATTATGCTCCTCTTTATTGGTATTTGGCCATAACTACTGCGTCTTTTTCCTCAACCGCTTTTGCCATACGGCTTCTATATTCATCCATTGCTTTTTGAAGTTCTTCGTACTTAACGGAAAGCATTTGAACTGCAAGTAGGCCTGCATTTTCTCCTGCGTTAATGCCTACTGTTGCTACTGGAATCCCTGGTGGCATTTGAACAATTGATAGTAATGAGTCAAGCCCATCAAGTGTTGATGATAGAACCGGAAGGCCTATTACTGGAATTGTTGTAAATGCTGCAAGTACTCCGCCAAGGTGGGCCGCCTTACCGGCAGCGGCTATTATAACTTCTATTCCATTATCTCTTGCTTCTTTTGCAAACTTCTCCGCAATGTAAGGTGTTCTATGGGCTGAAATAACCCTAACTTCTGTCTCTACTCCAAATTGCTTAACTATATTAACTGCTTTTTCTACTACTGGAAGGTCTGAGTCACTTCCCATAACGAATGCTACTTTCATCTTGATTCCCCCTATTTGTAATAAGCTACTGCCGCTCTAAATATTCCATCTTCCTTAATACCTGGGATATTCTTGTGAATACTTTCTCCTACTCTTTCACTGTGCCCCATTTTACCTATAATATGCCCGTCTTTGGACATAATTCCCTCTATAGATTCTGGTTTATTTGATGGCTTATTTGTGTACTGGCTAAATATTTGTCCATTATCCATTAACTCTTTAAACTGCTCTTCACTAGCTACAAATTCTAGTTCGTGACCTGATACTGGCACCTTAATTAATTCTCCTTCTCCTACATTTGCAAGCCATGGTGAATCATTATTTGTAATCTTTGTTGTTACAATATCTGACACATATCTTCCAATTGCATTATTAGCAAATGCACCATATGGTAAAATGCCTGATTTTACAAGTGCCTGGAATCCTGCTCCTATACCTATAACTAAACCATCATCTTCCCCTGCATGCTTTAATAGAGCGTTTTTAACCTCTTCGTTTTGAAGGATAACTGCCATAGCCCTGTAGCTTCCACCTGATAATGCAACGATTTGGCTGTTTCCAATCTTATCTACTAAAGTGCTGATTGATTCCTTGATTTCTTCTGCTGTTTGGTTGTGGAATAATAACTGCTCTACCTGTGCTCCTGCCCTTTCAAAAGCCTTGGCAACATCATATTCACCATTAGTTCCTGAAAATACTGGTATTAATACCTTAGGAGTTTCTACTTTATTTTTAGCTTCAAATATATTTTTATTAGGTATTACACGGCAACTTTCTTCCCCTTCGCCTATCCCTTCTAGGTTAAATACCTTAGCTAGAGGCCTCTTAATAGATGCTATGATTTCTTCTATAAAGATGTTTTGGTCGCTAAATGTAACAAAGTTTTGTGCGTTAGTTTCACCAATGTGAACAAAGCCTGCATCCATGAATTCCTCTATATCCTCGAAGTCTATTTCTAAAATCATATCTCCGTATGATGCTTCAAATGCATTTGGAAGCCCTAGTATCTCTGGGTCAAATACCTCGCATCCGATTTCGTTACCAATGCTCATGTTTGCAATTGCAGCAACTAAACCGCCTTTTCCAATAGCATGGGCTGAGAAGATTTTACCTTTTTTAGCATTGTCAGAGACCACTTGATATTTAGCTTTCATATCTTCAAAGTTTGGTATATTATTCTGGTCTTTTTCAATTGGAAGGTAAATAAGGCCGTGGTTCTCTTCCTTAAAGCTAGCACTTACACACTGCTTTGCAGATCCTACAAGGCATGTAAATGAAACAAGTGTTGGTGGTACGCTAACATCTTTAAATGTACCGCTCATACTGTCCTTACCACCTATTGCCGCAAGGCCCAGCTCCTGCTTTGCTGTTAGGGCACCTAAAAGGGCTGCTGCTGGTTTCCCCCATCTTGTCTTATCTTCGTCTAGTCTTTCAAAATACTCTTGGAATGATAAGAATGCATCTTTATAGTCTGCTCCAAGGGCAGTTAATTTTGCAACACTTTCTACAACAGCATATAATGCGCCGTGGAATGGTGAAGCGCTTGATACTTCTGGGTCATATCCGTGTGTCATATAGGTTGCAGAGTCTGTTTCACCTGTTACAAGTGGAAGTTTTGCAACCATCCCCTGCTCTTTTGTAAGCTGATTAACCCCGCCGTATGGCATAAGAACTGTACCCGCCCCAATTGTGCTATCAAACTGACCTGCTAGTCCTTTTTGAAGGCCTAAATCAAGGCTTGCTACTGTTTCTAGAATATTAACCTTTATAAGTTCTTTTTCATTTGTTTTAATTTCAGGCGCTGATATAAATACATCTCTTTTAGCATCTACCCCTGCACTATCTAGGAAGTGTCTTGAGATATTTACGATTTCCTTGCCCCTCCATGTCATAACTAGGTTAGGTTCAAGTGTTACTTTAGCTACTACTTTAACTGGTACGTTTTCGCTCTTGCAAAGCTCACGAACTTTAGCTTCATCTTTAGCTTCAACTACAATAGCCATGCGCTCTTGGGACTCTGAGATTGCAATTTCTGTACCGTCAAGGCCTGGGTACTTAAGTGTTACTTCATCCAGGTTAATGTTAAGTCCATCTGCAAGTTCTCCAATAGCAACACTTACACCACCAGCTCCAAAGTCATTACATCTTTTAATAAGCTTTGAAAATTCTGGGTTACGATATAAGCGCTGAAGTTTACGCTCTTCCTTTGGATTACCTTTTTGAACTTCTGAGCCACACTCTTCTATAACATCTTCGGTTTGAACCTTAGATGACCCTGTAGCTCCGCCGCATCCATCACGGCCAGTAGGTCCACCAATCATTACAACAATATCACCTGGTAATGGCTCTTCTCTTTTTACTGCGTCGGATTTGACCGCACCTACAACTGCTCCAAGTTCCATTCTTTTCGCCTTAAAGCCTTCATGGTAATATTCTTTAATCTCACCAGCTGCTATTCCGATTTCATTACCGTATGCACTGTAGCCATCTGCTGCAGTTTTTGTAATAACTCTTTGAGGAAGTTTACCTTCAAGTGTATCTTTAAATGCTTCATTTGGATCTGCTGCCCCTGTAATTCTCATAGCTTGGTAAACATATGCCCGGCCTGATAATGGGTCACGAATTGCTCCACCAAGGCATGTCCCTGCCCCACCAAAAGGTTCAATTTCTGTTGGGTGGTTGTGTGTTTCGTTTTTAAATAGTACTAGCCACTTTTCTTCCTTACCGTCTACCATTATTGTTTCTTCTATAGTACATGCGTTGATTTCAGCTGAGAAAACAACTTTTGGTATTTTATCTTGTTTTTTAAGGTCTTTAACCTGGATGGTTGCCATATCCATAAGGGTCTCTGGCCTATCAGTCTCTCCATATACACGCTCTCTTGCCTCCCTATAGCTTTTAAGGGCTGCAACAACCGGCGCACTATGCTCGCCTTCTTCGATTTCAATATTACATAGTTCTGTCATAAAAGTCGCATGGCGGCAGTGGTCTGACCAGTATGTGTCTACAACTTTAATCTCAGTATATGATGGGTCCCTATTTTCCTTAATAAAGTAGCTTTGGAAATATTCAAGGTCCCCTATGCTCATTGCAAGGCCCTCTTCATCGTGAAATGCCTGAAGCTCTTCTTTGTCCATATTTATAAATCCACCTAGAATCGCTACATCTTCTGCCTCTTGAAAGTTAAGTTCTAATGTTTCTGGTTTTTCCATTGAAACTTCTTCTGCTTCTACTGGATTAATGATATAATTTTTTATTTTTAGTAAATCTTCTTGTGATACATCCCCTTCAATAACATAAACTCTTGCTACTTTAACAAGTGATTTTGTTTTTGATTCTCCTTCTATTAAACCAATGTATTCCATAAACGAATGTGCTTGCTGGTCGTATTGACCTGATAAAAAACTCTCCGCAAATGCAAAGTTGCCTTTTAGGTCTACTTCTTCTTCATAAATATGATCTACTAATGTATCTGCAAAAATCGTCTCTAATGCTTTATCATATGTCTCTTTTGTAATTCCTTCAATATCGTATCTTTCTAAAAAACGAACATTCTTAACTGTATCAACCTCTAAAAATTCTACAAATTCCTTTAATAAACTTTCTGATTTTACATTAAACTGGTCTTTCTTTTCAACATAAATTCTAAAAATATTCATCTTTACGCTCCTTTGATTTGGTACGATTGTTAAACATATGTTTAGTTTAACATAAGCTTCTTTCATGGTCAACACGTTATCGAACATTTTTATAATTTTTGCAGATATTGTTCGATTTTATAACAACAAAAAGAAGTCCTAGTTAATATTAGGACTTCTCAATAATCTTTTTCATATAATTTAGGACCCTTTTTTCAATTCTTGATACTTGCACCTGGGATATTCCTAAAATCTCACCTATTTCGGTTTGGGTCATATCTTGGAAATATCTAAACATGATAATTTGCCTCTCTACGGGCTTAAGTTCCTCTATAAGGTCCCCTAGCAAAATCCGGTCTACTATGTTTTGCTGCTCCTTTGGCTCTTGATCTACTTTATCACTCAGGGTAACCGGCCTGCCTTCCCCTTCGTGAATAATGCACTGCAATGAATCTACTTCTGTATTGGCTTCCATTGCTAGTACAATCTCTTCAACTTCCATATCAAGGCCTGCTGCAATTTCATAAATTGTAGGCTCCCTATCAAGTTCTATGGTTAATTCTTCCTTTTGTAACCTGGCTTTATAGGCAACTTCCTTAAGAGATCTGCTAACTTTAATCATCCCGTCATCCCTTAAGAAACGTTTAATTTCCCCTAAAATCATGGGTACCGCGTAGGTTGAGAAGCGAACCCCAAAGCTAAAATCAAATTTATCTATGCTTTTTATTAGTCCTATACTTCCCACTTGAAATAAATCCTCTAGGTCGTAACCTCTATTTGAAAATCTTTTTACAAGGCTCCAAATTAGGCCTACATTTTCTTCTACTAGCTGTTCTTTTGCTAGGTCATCTCCTTGTTGTGCCTTAGCAATGAGTTCTATTGTTTGATCCATAGATATAGCTCACGCCTTTCTTACGGCTGTTTATTAATTTTCTTTCTCATAATAATAGTAGTGCCTTTATTTATTTCTGAGTTTATCTCAACCTTATCCATAAATGATTCCATAACCGTAAACCCCATTCCTGATCTTTCTAGTTCAGGCTTTGATGTATATAATGGCTGCCTTGCTTTTTCTATGTTTTTTATTCCGAGGCCTTCATCACTAACTTCTATGATAACATCTTGTTTATTATAGGAACATGTCATTTTAACAAGGCCTGCCTGGTTTTCGTATCCGTGAATCATAGCGTTAGTTACTGCCTCTGATACTGCTGTTTTTATGTCCGAAAGCTCCTCCAAGGTAGGATCTAACTGAGAAACAAAGGCTGCTACTGACACTCTAGCAAAGGCCTGGTTTCTGGATAGACTTAAAAATGATATTTCTATCATATTTTTCTCTTGCATGTTATTTTCTTGCATTCTCGTGCCCCCTATGCCAAGTTTAAAATTGCTTCATCTATGGTATTGTAATTCTTTACAATTTTATAAATACCTGATACAGATAATACTCTATCTACCTGATCGCCTACACCATATAATGCAATATTTCCTCCTAAAATCATAACATTGCGGTATCGCCCCATAAGTACACCTATCCCAGAGCTATCCATAAATTGAATGTTTGTAAAGTCAAATATTATATTTCTTGTTCTTCGTTTTTGGTACTCCCTATCTACCTTCTCCCTAATTTCAACGGATGTATGATGGTCAACTTCACCTTCTATAGTTACAATTAAGTTGCGATCTTCGGTTCTAAAAAAAATCTGCATCATATGCCTCCCTTTTCTTTTTAATCTTAATCCTATACTTAATAATAGACGCACTTACATTAATTGTCAATGACTGAATATAAAAACCAGTCTATTTATTTAGACTGGTTTCTACCCCTTATCCTATTTTATTTATTATCTGAGTCGTTTTTTAGCACTTGATGCGCCATCAGTACCTGGATAATTATCTATTGTCGATTGGTAATATTGCTTTGCTTGCTCAATGTTATCCTGGGCTTCATAGGATCTACCTATAATATATAGAGAGTTGTCTGAGAATTTTTCCTCTTTTGCATAAATATACGATTTTTCAAGGAGATTTATGGCTTCCTGGTAATTTTTTGATTGGTACTGCTTGTAACCATCCTTATATAGCTGATCCCCAGCTTTCGGGTATATTTCTGCTACTAGCTCATCATATTGTGTTTTTTTATCATCACTTAAGTCTTCCCTATTTATATTGCCAAGCTTATCCGCAGCCTCTATCCACTGGTTTTCTTTTGATAGATTTTTAGTAGCCTGAAGCTCTAGCATTTGCTCTTGTACGGATTGTTCTTGCTTTAAGCTTTCATTAGATTTTTCTAGCGCTAGCTTTTCTTCTTCAAGGATTTTAATCTTCTCCTCTTTCTCTGTTACCATTGTTTCTATTTTTTCTTGTAACTGGCCTTGTTTTGTCTCAGAAATTCTAATTTGTTCTTTAAGATCTGCTGTTTTTGAGGGTGTAATTAAGGCAGTGTAAACTCCTACCATACAAATAGCACCTATTATAAAGGCAATTATACTACCCCTTAAAGGTTTAGGTTGTATCATTGTATTTGCACCACTTTGGCCTGGAACTTGAAGTCTTGATACTTGAGGCGTTGGCACCTTGGGTGTTGCTATTTTTTGTGGTTCTTCTTCTTTTATTTTATGCTCTAGCTTTAAAACATTCCAATATAAGTTAGCTTTTGGATGATCTTTGGTAGTTTTAAGGATTTCTTCTAGTAATTCCGCTGCCTTATCTTCTTCCTTTTTTGTTATGTAATAAAGACTAAGAAGTGCTTTAGCTTCTACGTAATTAGGGTTTTGAGCTATTGCCTTTCTAAGGCTAATAATTGCTATATCCCCGCTACCTTGCGCTATATATTGTAATGATTTATTGTATAAAACCATAGTATCACCACATCTTGCTAGCTCACTTGGCTGACTTTGTATGGTTTCTAGATACTCATTTGCTATATTATCTTCTTCTTTATATGATGTACTAGTAACCCAGTTCTTAATTGCCTGTCCTACCTCGCCTAGCTCCCAGTAAACTAAGCCTAGTAAGTTTAATGCATCTATATGATCTTTTTGAAGGAAAACACACATTGTTAGGGTATCAATTGCACCTGATAGGCATCTACCCTGGGCCTGTGTTAATCCCTTGTTGTATAAACGTGCTGCCATCATATGCACCTTATCATATAACAATAAATCCGCACCTTTCATATTTATTACCCCTTTGCTTTATTTTTATTTTGGGATTTTGTTATATCCAAAGCTGTCAATTGCTTAACTATATCCAATAAATCTCCCATATTATCGTTTTTTATATTTTTTTGTATCTTATCCACTTCTAAACTCGGTTTAAATTTCATTATTTCCTCATCAAAGTTCAACATTTTTTCCCTCCTGATTATTTAAAAACTGCTTTAGCTCTCCTACTAAATATAAGGATCCTAGGCAGCACAATATATTCCCCTGCTTATTAGCACTTTCTTCTTGAATCATCTTCTTTGCCTTATTATATGCTTTTAATAGATTATCTTCTAAAATTAGCTTAGGTGCATCTTCCATTTTCTTTATCTCATCGTATAAATTTTTAGCAGGCAGAGCCCTTGAGTAGGAGCTTTCGGTTACAATTACTGTATGGGCATAGGGCATTAAAATCTTTAGTATTGTTTTATAATCCTTACCCTTAACCACCCCTATTAACATATATACCTTATTTTCTTTTATAATGCCTTGCAATGATTCTATGAAGGCTTTTGCACTTTCTTCGTTATGGGCTCCGTCTATAATAATTGGTGGGTTTTTTTGAATTAATTCCATTCTCCCTGCCCAATTAGCTTTTTGTAATCCTGTATATATATTTTCTCTAGATATATTGTAGCCTGATTTTTTCAAGCTTTCTATCACAAATAATGTAGTCTTTGCATTTGAAACCTGATATTTTCCTAAAAGCTCTAAAGATATATTGTCATATGCAAAAGACTTATTTTTTATACTGAAGTTTGTTCCTTCCATGGTATATCCTTCTTTTACAATAATAGAGTCTTTAGCTGAAAATAACTGGCTATTTTTTTCTGTACATATGGAACTAATGATATTATACACTGATTTATCTGAATCATACAACACAGTAGGACAATTTTCTTTGATAATTCCAGACTTTTCCCGGGAAATTTCTTCAATAGTGTCCCCTAAAAATTCCATATGGTCTTTTCCTATAGATGTGATTACAGAAGCAAGTGGGGTTTTTATGATATTAGTGGCATCATACCTTCCTCCAATACCAGTTTCTAAAATTACTATATCTACATCTTGTTTATCAAAATATATAAATGCCATGGCAGTTATAACTTCAAAAAAAATGGGTGGTTCTTCACCATCTTGCATCATCTCATTACATGCTTTTTGTACCCTAGATCCTATTTCCTCAAAATCATCTTGTGGAATAGGTAGGCGATTTATTTGTATTCTCTCGTTGTATTCTACTAGGTGGGGTGATGTAAATAGCCCCACATTATAACCTGCTTCCATTAGGACCGAGGTTAACATTGCACATACAGACCCCTTACCGTTAGTACCAGCTACATGGATTATTTTAAGATTATCTTGGGGGTTGCCTAATCTCTTCATTAGGCTTTTCATTTTATCAAGGCCTTTTGTCTTGGATGGTTTTTGTACTTCTTCTAAAAACCTAGCAACTTGCTCTTTCATTAATACTTTCTCCTTATGTTAACATTCTTCCTCTTAGGGTACACTTTTTTTCGTGTTTCGTAAAGAGGTAAATACTTGCTACAAACCCGTATAAGTGATATCATTTTATATAATTAGTTTAGCTTAAATATGTAAAGGATGTGCTTATGAAAAATAATTTATCTACGGAAACGTGTAGTAGTACTATTATACACCATGATGTGATTGATAGGGTCCTGGAAAATATGATGGATGATGAAATCCTACAAGATTTGGCCGCTTTTTTTAAGATATTCGGCCATCCTACTCGTATTAGGATACTTCAGGCTCTTCTTGTTTCTGAAATGTGTGTATGTGATATTTCTTATGCTTTGGATATGTCTCAGTCTGCTGTTTCTCATCAGCTTAGAATGCTAAGGGATGCTAATCTTGTGAAATCAAGAAAGTCAGGGAAGTCTGTGTATTATTCCCTTTCCGATAGTCATATATCTGGGATTATGAATGAGGGACTGCTTCATGTCCAAGAATAGGTTGGGGAAGTAGTAGTAAAATCCATACTCGGCAACTTGCGTTGCAAGGTATGGATTTTACTACTTCTTACCCTTGGTATTGTGGAGAGTGGACACTTTTGCAACGTTCTTGTGTGTGCAGCAAACCACATGCCAAACCAGATTTTATTTTGACAAACTATTTATACGCTCCTCAACCTGAGTTAGCATTGTTTGATATTTTTCGCGTTTTGCTTTTTCTTCTTCTATTACGTGTGCTGGAGCTTTGGATACAAAACCTTGGTTGGCAAGTTTTTTATCTACTCTTGTTACTTCCCCAGTTAGTTTATTACGTTCTTTATTTAAGCGTTCAATTTCTTTGTCTATATCTAAAAGTTCTGCTAGAGGAATGTAAATGTTTGCGCCTGGAATAACAGTTGATACAGCATCATCTGCAACATTATTTTTATCCTCTTGTATAATTACTTCTGTAGCTCCTGCTAGTGTTGAGAAGAATACAGTTCCTCTTTCAAAAATATCCCGTATTACTGGGTCTTCTGAAACTACAAATATTTGGGCTTTTTTAGATGGTGGTACATTCATCTCAGCTCTAATATTTCTAATGTTCCTAACTGCTTGTTTCATTAGTTCAATCTCTTTTTCCTCTGTTTGAAAGTTTCTATCCTCTGTATAAACCGGCCAGTTTGATATCATTATGGTTTCTTCCTTGTCTTGAAGGCTCATAAAGATTTCTTCTGTTATAAAAGGAATGTATGGGTGAAGAAGTTTTAAAGTATCTATCATAACTACCCTTAATGTCCAAAGAGCCGCCGCTCTTGTTTTATCTTCTTTATTATATAATCTAGGTTTTACCATCTCGATGTACCAGTCGCAAAACTCTTCCCATGCAAAATCATGAAGTTTTTGAACGGCTATCCCTAGTTCGTACTTATCCATGTTCTCTGTTACTTCTTTAGCTAATGTGTTGAACTTGGAAATAATCCAGCGATCGGCAGCTGTGAGCTCCTCTGGTGATACTGTTAGATTTAAATCTTCTCCTTCGTAGTTCATTAAAATAAATCTAGCTGCATTCCATATTTTATTCCCGAAATTTCTATTTACTTCGACACGTTCACGGTAAAATCTCATATCATTACCTGGTGCATTGCCTGTTACAAGTGTAAGGCGTAGTGCGTCTGCCCCGTACTGACTAATTAATTCTAGTGGATCTACACCATTTCCAAGAGATTTACTCATTTTACGGC
>CAYUEJ010000012.1:1016-3396 GCA_964442565.1 uncultured Candidatus Epulonipiscium sp. | reverse complement strand
TGGAATTTTTCCCATTTGTTCTATGCCTGAGAAAACCATTCTAACAACCCAGAAGAATATAATGTCATATCCTGTTACAAGAACACTTGTTGGGTAGAAATGATTGAGCTCTTCCGTCTTTTCTGGCCAACCCAATGTTGAAAACGGCCAAAGTGCAGAACTAAACCATGTATCTAGTGAGTCTTCGTCTTGAACAAATCTTGTGCTTCCACATGTTGGGCATGTGTCTGGCATTTCCCTATCTATTATAATTTCACTACATGATTGACAGTAGTATGCTGGAATTCTATGTCCCCACCATAGCTGCCTTGAAATACACCAGTCCCTTATATTCTCTAACCAATTTAGGTATGTTTTACCAAACCTTTCTGGTACAAAATTAAGGTCTCCTGTGTTTAGTGCTTCTATAGCTGGCTTTGCAAGTTCTTCCATTTTCACAAACCATTGTGCTTTAATCATTGGTTCTATAGTTGTATCACATCTATCATGTGTTCCAACATTATGTGTGTGTTTTTCTATTTTAACTAGTAGGTCCTGCTCCTCTAAGTCTTTTACAATTTCGCGTCTTGCATCATATCTATCTAGATTTGCATACTTGCCTGCAAGTTCATTCATTATTCCTTTATCATCAATAACACTAATTTGTTCTAAGTTATGCCTTTGTCCTACTTCAAAGTCATTAGGATCATGAGCTGGTGTAATTTTAACAACACCTGTCCCAAATTCCTGTTCTACGTAGTGGTCAGCAATAACTGGAATTTCCTTATTTACAAGTGGTAACATTACCATCTTACCTACTAAATGTGCATATCTTTCATCACTAGGATGTACGGCTACTGCAGTATCACCAAGCATTGTTTCAGGCCTTGTTGTCGCAACTTGTATATATTCGTCTGTTCCTACAACTGGGTAGCGAATATGCCATAGGCTGCCTTCCTGCTCCTCATGCTCTACTTCCGCCTCAGATATTGTCGTTTCACATACTGGGCACCAGTTTATTATTCTTGCGCCACGGTAAATATACCCTCTTTCATGCAATCTAATAAATACTTCTTGTACTGCTTCAGATAGTCCATCATCCATTGTAAAGCGTTCTCTTTCCCAGTCGCAAGATGTTCCAAGTTTTTTAAGCTGGTCTGTAATAATACCGCCGTATTCTTCTTTCCATTCCCAGGCATGTTTTAAAAACTCTTCCCTTGTAAGGTCTTCTTTCTTTATGCCTTCTTTTGCAAGTTTTTCTACTATTTTAACCTCTGTTGCTATACTTGCATGATCTGTACCCGGCACCCATAGTGCATTATATCCTTGCATTCTCTTATACCTGGTTAGAATATCCTGTAGGGTGCTATCTAAGGCATGGCCCATGTGAAGTTGGCCTGTAATATTTGGTGGTGGCATTACAATGGTAAAAGGTTCTTTATCCGTTTCAACTTCTGCATGGAAATATCCGTTATCCATCCATTTCTTGTATAGGCGATCCTCCGCTTGGGAAGGATCATATATTTTTTCTAAGCTTTTCATAATGTACCTCCGTTTAGATTAACATAACTATCCATTAAATTTTCTACTTTTGGGGTTAGTTCTGGATTTATTTCTGTCATTAAAAATGCTTCTTTGCAAAGTTCCTCTTCATAAGCATTTAGTGCCTTTATTTGCTTTGTCGTATTTTCGTATTCCTGACTAATATTCTTCATAAGAATAGAAATATTTTGAACCTCAGCCCATTCATCTATATTATCAAACGCATCTCTTTCAATATCTTTTTCATATAAAATATCAAATACTTTATTTTCGATTTCAACCAATTGCTTATTCATATTGTTGTAGTAGACCTCATTACCTTTATTTTTTTGGTAACGGTCGTATTGGCTTTGAAGCTGGTCTGCATTGGTTATTGATAGTTTTTCGTATTGATAGTTTAAGTAGTTTGTGTAGTGAAAATATCTTATTTTTATTTTATTAAGTAACCTGCTTGCTTTTTGCTGCATTAGTTCATTAAGCTCTAATTCATATTCTATCCGCCTTTTTGTAATTAATATACCAAAGCCAAAAAATAATGTTATTATAGATATAATGCTTGACGGTACAAAAATATTTTCTCTTAATGTTTGCACCATAGTTAAAAGTATAATGCAGATAATTCCTAGTATTATAACAAGGCCAATTGCAATCATTTTCAAAGCTCCGTAGCCTGCTATAAGATTTTCTCTATATTCGTAAAGGTCTTCTTTTTCTTCTTGTAAATATAGTATATCGTTCTTAGCATATCTTTGATTGTTTTCCGTTTGTCTAATTTCTTTAATTAGGTCTGGTATTTCACTTTCTCGTGATTGGATAATTCTAAGAGAGGGGTTATTTCTTATAAGCCGACCTTCCAAAA
>CAYUEJ010000012.1:0-1006 GCA_964442565.1 uncultured Candidatus Epulonipiscium sp. | reverse complement strand
TTGTATTGATCTAAAAAACTAGCAACCTTGCCATGATCAGCATCTGTTAGGGATTCATATTTTTCCAGGTCTTGTTTACGCTGATACATGCCTTTAGCATATCTTTCCAACCTTTTTCTTTTGATTTTAGTATCTTTAAGTTCGGAAAAAATCTCTTCTATGCGTTGATTCTCATCTTTTTCTGTTACTGATGGTCTATGATTTGTCTTTTTAATAAATAGCGAAAAAAGTTTTTTTAGTTTTATATTTCTCACCCTCTCTAAAAATCTATGTAAAAGTGGCAGATAGGTCCTTTTTGGGGCACACTATTGCCGGTGAGGAAAGTACAACCTTCCCAATTATATAACAAAGGCCATCCTTATAGGATAGCCTTTGTCCTAGTTAAATAGGTCTTTGAATGCATCTCCCAATGCATCTCCAATTGTTCCTAATCCGTCATCGTCGGAGCCTGCATATTGTTTTACTAATTCAGCATCAAATTCATTTTGAACATCTTTAATACTAAGTGAAATCTTTTTGGATTCTTTGTTAATATCAAGGATTTTAACTTTTACGCTTTGGCGCTCTTCAAGTACATCTGATGGCTTGCCTATTCTATTTTCGCTAATTTGTGATATATGAACAAGTCCTTCTACAGAATCTGCAATTTTAACAAATGCACCAAAGTCAACAAGTCTTGTAACTGTTCCTTCTACAATTGAGCCTGATTTAAGATTTTCTGTATTTACAGTCCATGGATCTAGGCTCATATCTTTGAATCCTAAACCAATCTTGCCTGCTTCTTTGTCGATTTTTAGTACTGTTACTTCGATTTCTTGCCCTTCCTTAATTACTTCTGAAGGATGCTTAACTCTTGTCCATGAAAGGTCACTGTTGTGCAGTAGGCCTTGTACGTCACCAATGTCAACAAATGCGCCAAATGGCATTAGTTTAACAACTGTACCTTGCTTGACTTCTCCTACCTTCAGGTTTTCAATTGCAACTGCTTTGGCTGCTTCACGTTCTT
>CAYUEJ010000011.1:13891-15613 GCA_964442565.1 uncultured Candidatus Epulonipiscium sp. | reverse complement strand
TTCACAGTTGGAGAATATAAAATGGGGGACTTGTACTTTGGTAACATACACTCCCACACAAATATATCTGACGGAACAGGTACTCTAGAAGATGCATACACATGGGCAAGAAATAATGCAAAAGCAGACTACATTGCAGTTACAGACCACTCTAACTGGTTTGATAATGATAAGGAAGGTACTATTAACAATGGAGCTGCAAGTACAAAGTGGACAGAGGCATTAAAGGTTGCAGATGCTCATAATGAAGATGGCAGCTTTGCAGCAATGTATGGGTATGAAATGACATGGTCTAACGGTACGGGTCATATGAATACCTACAACACAGCAGGATTTGAAACAAGGTCAAATGGGAATATAGATTTACAAGAGTACTATAAGAGGCTTTTAACAGCGCCAGAATCTATATCACAATTTAACCACCCAGGAACAACATTTGGGGATTTCAAAGACTTTGGGTTCTACTCAAAAGAAATAGATCAACTTGTAACAACAATAGAGGTTGGTAATGGTGAGGGACCAGTTCGTGGAAGTGGATATTTCCCAAGTTATGAATATTACACAAGGGCACTTGATAAGGGTTGGCATGTATCTCCGACAAACAACCAAGATAACCATAAACAAAGATGGGTTAATTCAAATACGGCAAGAACAGTTATTGAGGCACCAGAGTTAACTAGGGAGAGTCTGTATGATGCAATGAGACAAAGAAGAACCTATGCAACAGAAGACGAGAACTTAAGATTAAGTTACACAGTTAATGCCCAGGCTATGGGAAGTCTTTTAGATAGCCCAGAAGACTTGAATTTAGCAATTACTGCAAATGATCCAGATGGTGATAAGGTATCTACAATATCTATTATTGCAGATGGTGGAGCAGTAGTTGAGAGTAAGAGTTTTAACTCAAGTGATGTAGAGTGGAATCTAACATTAGACCCAGAATACAGCTATTACTATGTAAGAGTTGATATGGAAAATGGTGATATTGCAGTAACAGCTCCAGTGTGGGCAGGAGAGACTATTCCAGTAGGCTTATCTTCTGTAGAAGCATCTAGTGCAGTATTAGAAACTGGGGAGGAATTTGAATTAACTACAAAAGCATTTAACAATACAGAACAATCATTCTCTAACCTGAAGGTTGAATACTTTAAAGGTAGTCTAGATGCTTCAAATAAGATTGCAGAATCAACAATGACAAACTTAGCGCCATCTAATGTTGCACAGGTTAAGACAAAGCTTAGCATTCAAGAACAAGGTGAGCACAATATATATGCAAGAACTACTTTTGCAATAAAAGGTACTACTAAAACATCAGTAGTAAGCACAAAGGTTAAAGTATTGAAACCAGAAGATGTCTTAAAAGTAGTAGTTGATGGTGGTCACTATAATGATTATGTATCGGGAGATTATCCAAATAACATGAATGGATTTGACTCAATACTTGGTAAAAGAGAAATTAAGATGATGATAAACTCAGAAAAAGATAGCAATGGTGATTTTGTACCTAAAGCTATTACAGATGATGTTTTAGAAAATGCATCCTTGTTAGTCTTAACAGGACCAGAATCAATTAGTGGAAGAAAAAGATATCCGTATACAGAAGAAGATATAGCAGCAATTGTTCGTTTTGCTGATAATGGTGGAAATATTATTATGACATCTAAAGGTGATCGTAAAAATATTTCCACCATTATCAGCAAAACGAACAATTGCTGCTAATGG
>CAYUEJ010000011.1:5971-13881 GCA_964442565.1 uncultured Candidatus Epulonipiscium sp. | reverse complement strand
TGCTACAATAGCAAACGGAGTTCTAGAAGCATTAGGGTCAAACATGAGATTTAATGATGACTTAGTAGTTGATGCTGTTACAAAAGAAAACGAGACTTGGCGTCTTGCATTTAAAGATTTCGATCAAGATCCATACGGTCTTACAAAAGGACTTGTATCAGGGGATCATTATAGTTTCTATAGTGGATGTTCGGTTTCTGTTAAAGAAGGAGGGGACAAATCTAAAGTATTCTTCCCTGTAAAGGTTCATGAAACAACTGGAACAGCTACAGAAGGATATTCTGATAAAGCATTAGCACCAGCAGAAGGAACGATAGGCAATACCCAGGTAATGGGAGCAGAAATATTACCAAGTGGAGCAAAACTTATTGTATCAGGAAGTACATTTATGTCAGACTTTGAAGTTAAAGGTGATAGCATTAATGCTAACTACCTATTTACAGAAAATGTAATTGACTGGATGGTACAGGCGCCAGAGGCTGAGTTAGTAACAATAGCATCAATCCACAAAGGATATCCAGCTAACTTTGGAAAGCGTTATGCTATAGAAGGTACTGTAACAGCACAATCTGAGGCAATTGAACCTAAAAATGCATTCTTTGAAGTTATTTATGTTCAGGATGAAACAGGAGGATTAACTATTTTCGGAGTATCTCAAACAGAGTTATTAGAAGGGCAAAAAGTAAGGATAACAGGTACAGTTGGAGAATACGAAGATGATAGGCAAATGCGAATAGCAAATGAAGCAAAAGACTTGCAGATTATTGATTCATCAGTCAATCCAGTAGCTCCTAAGGTTATGTCAACTAAGGAAAGTATGGAAGATCATAACATGGGATGGCTTGTAAAGGTTACAGGAAAAGTAACAAGAATGGACAAGGAACAAAATTACCTATGGGTTGATGATGGAACAGGCGAATCTAAGGCCTATGTAAATGGATACATTTGGGATGGCAAGAACCCTGATGCTAAAGGTACATGGGATCCAACAATTCAAGTTGGGGACACTGTAAGCGTAATAGGATTAGCAGCTAAAGATCCAGCAGGACCAAGAATACGTATAAGAAATACAGGGGAAATTACTAAAGTAACAAACCCAGGAGGCTCAGGAGGCTCAGGAGGCTCAGGAGGTTCAGGAGGTTCAGGAGGTTCTGGTTCAGGCTCAGGCTCATTAACAAAACCTTCAGATGGAAAAGGAACTGTTACAATGGATAAAGATAATGTAACGATAAAATCTGTAGATGGTATTCAAAAGGCAGTAGTAGATAAAGATGCTGGCCTTAAGGCAATAGAACAAGCAATAAAAGAAGCATCATCTAATACAACACCACAAATTGTAATATCATTACCTTCTATAAAAGATGCTAACATGAGCGTAGAAATGCCAACTGATATTGTTAAAAAGGCAATAGATAGCAAGGTAGATATTTTAATAGAGGCAGAAGGAATAAGCTACAAAATACCTTATGCAGCTTTAAGAAAGTCAGATATTAGAAATGGTGAAACAATAGAAGTTTTATCAAAAGAGATTAATAACCAAGGTCTTGAAGGAAAGGACGCTAATGATAAATTACCTAAGCTAGTAGAACTTAAAATAATAGTAAAATCAGAAAGTGGAACAAGGGAGATAAAGGAATTTGATGGAGAAATAGAGGTTAAGTTTAATATTAAAGGGTTGGGAGATCCAGATAGATTAGCCCTATATTATGTGAATGAATCAGAAGGAACTTTAGAATTTGTAAGTAATCAAGTAAGGGGCAACTACATTATAATGAGAACTAGTCATTATAGTAAATATGCCATAATAGAAACAGGAGTTAAGAAAGAAGACGATATAAAGGAAGAAGTTATAGAACCAGAAATAGATGTTTCATTCCCAGATATTATAGGACACTGGGCTCAGACAAATATTGAGCAAATAGTATCTAAAGGCATTGCGGGAGGATACCCAGATGGAACATTTAAACCTAATAATAGTATTACAAGGGCTGAATTTGTAGCAATGATGAACTCCTACCTAGGCTTAGAACCAGTAGCTTATAACGGTCAGTTTACAGATGTAAAATCAGGTGACTGGTTTGCAAGCAGTATTGCTACTGCATCAGCAAATGGTCTTGTTGGCGGATATCCAGATGGAACATTCAATCCAAATGGAAAGATTACAAGAGCTGAGATGATGAGTATTGTTAGCAAAATAGTTAAAGATGTAACGGTGACAGCTGATGAAGTAGATACTATCTTAGCACCATTTACTGATAAAAATATTATCGCTGATTGGGCAAGAGAATCAGTGGCAATAAGCGTAAAATCAGGTTTAATAGGTGGTATTGATTCAAAAATAGAAGGCAAAGCTGAAACAACAAGGGCTCAGGCAGCAGCTGTTATTTCTAGAATGATGGACAAATAATAATAAATAGTTAATAATAAAGGCCTAAGGATTTTTTCTTAGGCCTTTATGTCTTAAAAAAAAGGAGAAGATTATGGATAAGCATATGAATAAAAAAAGTGATTACATATTAATAGTGGCGGTTATAGCCACTATGGTTGGGATGATTTATTTAAGCAAGCAGATTTTCCCTTCAAGTTTTATTGAGGAACGCTTGTATAAAGGATTAAGTTATGAAAGTGCACAGGTTATGTCAATAGACAAGGATAAATTACAGCAGGACCATAAGTTAGATTACATTGAAGTAGGTTACCAAGATATACAACTTAAGATACTAAGTGGCAAGTACAAGGACCAAACTTTCCAGGTTAGAAATGCTGTAAGTCGCCTATATAATACTAAAGTTGAAGTAGGGACCAAGGTTATAGCTATGTTACATGAAGAAGATAATCAGCTGCAAGGGATTGATGTTTATACATACAAAAGAAGTCACGTTATAATTGGACTAGTTTTAGTATTTTGTGTCTTAATTATTTTTGTTGGAAAAATGAAAGGATTAAAATCTGTCCTAGCATTATTTTTTACACTTATAACTATTTTATACTTTATGGTTCCCTTATTATTCAGGGGGATGTCGCCGGTATTGGCAGCGACTATAACTAGCCTTATTGTAACACTTGTTACCATGTATCTGTTAAATGGACCAAGTAAAAAAACACTGGTGGCAACTATAGGGACAGTGGCAGGGGTGGTTATAGCGGGTGTAGTGGCTATAGTAGCAGGGGAAATGGCACATTTGTCAGGATTTACAATGCAGGATGCAGAGCCAATGTTTTATATTGCAGAGCAATCATCCCTGCAGGTTAAGGGATTGTTTTTTGCGGGTATTTTAATTGCATCACTAGGTGCTGTAATGGACGTTGCAATGTCTATTACGTCGGCAATATATGAGGTACACCTTATTGATAGCAAATTATCTACAAGAGGCCTGTACAAGGTAGGTATGAATATAGGGCAAGATATTATTGGTACTATGTCCAACACATTAATACTGGCATTTGCAGGTGGATCATTAGGGATTATGATTATGTTAACATCTGCCAATATGCCACCAGTCCAGCTTCATAACCTTGATGTACTAGCAATGGAAATAATACAGGGCATATCAGGTACAATTGGCATTATATTATCTGTGCCTATTACGTCTATATTGAGTGCGCTAGTGTATAAAGGTAGAAAATGAGGGCTTGAAAATTATGTGAACATTTGGTACTATATAACTATTATATAAGGGAAGAGTGTGTAATGTGAGTGAAATTAAAGTTGATAAAGAGTTAATCGTTAATACTATCATGAACAATTCACAAGATACAATATACATTAAAGACAAAAATAGTGCAATTATTTTAAGTAGTAAGGCACATTCGCAATTGTGGGGTGTTGATGATCCAGCAGAAGTAGTTGGTAAAACAGACTTTGATTATTTTCCTTATGAATTTGCAAAGATTGCATATGAAGAGGAACAAAGGTTAGTGCGAGGGGAGGTCACTATAATCACGAGAGAAGAGAAACTAGTTAAGCCGAGTGGAGAAATTCAATGGTTATTATCATCAAAATACCCATTTTACGATGCAGAAGGGGGAATAGTGGGGACTTGGGGCAGTACTAAGGATATTACAGCCCAAAAAGAAGCAGCGGAGAAGTTGGAAATCCTTAATAGGGAATTAAAAGAAGCTAATAGGAAGTTAAGTATTTTATCAACTAAAGATAGCTTATCAGGTTTATATAACCATGGTTATTTTTTAGAAAGGTTAGCTGAGGAATTCGATTATTATGAAAGTAAAAAAAATCAAGGGGAAACTTCCGACTTTTCCCTTATTATGCTTGATATAGATGACTTTAAGATAGTGAATGATACTTGTGGGCACTTAATAGGAGATACTACTATTAGAAAGCTATCAAATATTATAAAAAAGAATATAGATTCTCCTGATAATTTAAGCTTTAGATGCGGTGGGGATGAATTTGCTATTCTGCTATTAGATACAGAACCTGAGAAGGCGTGGCAGATTGCCGAAACCTTGCACCAATGTATAGGAGATACACCTATTAAATGCAGAGGACATAGTTTAAGAATAACTGTGAGTGTGGGAGTAGCGGCATTTAGTGAATGTGTAGATGATCAGGAGTTAATCAGAATTGCAGATGAGAGGCTATATATATCAAAAAATACTGGGAAAAATAAAATAAACTAAAAAATGTTTAGGGTAACCTAGACATTTTTTTTAGTGGTATAAATGCTATAGTAGGGTCTCTATTTATTAATAGAAAAAAAGCCGATATAATAAGAGAGGAGGGGTTTCATGAATCAATTAAAATTAAAGATAGAGAAAATTATATTAAAGCATTTTCCAAGAAACTCTGTCCACGGACTTAGTAATAATAATATTCCAGTAAAAAAACTTGAAAATGCTAAATCAATTCACAATATAAATAAGGAGGAAGTCTTCTTTCTTTATGATGCAACCCTATTTGGATCAGCTAAGGATGGAATGCTAGTGACGGAGAAAGGTATCTACTGGAAAGAAGTTTTAGATACTCCAAACAGCTTAGATTATAGGGAACTAGTAGAATCTACTGCCAACAAGGACCTAAGAGCCAAAAAAATATTTGTACTAGGGCAGGACAGGGAAATAGAGATTAAAGAAAACTACTACAAGTTTATATATGATTTAAGATCTGAGCTTATAAGTTCATCAATAATATATGAAACCTATTATAATAGCGCCCTTTTAAACGCAACTGAGAATTTAGGGGGACTCTTAGATAAGGGCCAATATATTCAAATTATAGAATGGCTAAAAAAATACGAAGGTTTATTTTTAAAGCCAAAGGATAAACCAGTTAGGCTTAGGGAAATATCGTTTCAGGCTTATTTAAAAGAGAATATGTTTCCTAAAGCAAAGCAGCAGCTAGAATTTATACAAGATTTAAACCCAAGATTTTATAGCAAGGCACTTACATTATTAGAATTAGCCATTAAAGAGGAGCGCTATGATAACTTACAATCTAGGCGGATTAAAGCTATACAAGTACAAGATTTTAAAGAAGCGTACATACTAATAGAGGAACAAAGGTTGCTAGGGATTTTAAGTGATGAAGAGATAAATAAGCTGATATTAGAAACGAAAGAAGCCCAATACAGGAGATTGAATAATGAAAGATTAGAAGCTATAAAAAATGAAGACTACGAAATCGCTTTTTCTATTTTAGAAAAACAAAGCTCTTTAAGTATAAAACAAGATTTTGAAATAGAGATGCTTAGGCAATCTACAGAGGATTCAAAGGATGCAACAATAAAAAAATATGTAGAAAAGTTAGATACGCTCTTGGAAAATGAAGAGTTTTTAAAAGCAAATGAAATTCAAAAGCTAATTTATAAAATAGATCCTTCATATCCTTTGGAAAGAGAGAGGATTTTACTTGATATTTATAAATATGATTTTAGGAAGGCTAAGGAGGAAATATCAAAGGTTTCAAAGATGGAACTTAAATTGGAGTTAGAGCAAACACTGCAAAAATCAATTGGAAAATTGCATAATAAAATACGTGATGCAGCAAAAAACAGGCAATATGAAGTATTTGAAAAATATCCTGAGATATGGAACTATAAGGATGAGTACGGAATGTGTGCATTAGACTATTTTGCTTTAGAAGCTGATTTGGGGGGCATTCTTAAAAGTTTAGACCACTTAGAGTTGTTGTTAATGCCAGCAAACATCTTTGGGCATAACTTTATAGACCTTCTTGGATTTGCATGCGACCCTAATCTAGGCAATAAAAAAGAAAATCCTTTACATATGTTAAAGGAAATTAAAGGAAAATTAGATATCAAGCATGTTGATGATAGGATTAAGTTTTTAGAAACAGGCCAGGAAAGACATTTCTTTTCTTATAAATCCTCACAAGAGGATAGATTATCAGAACTTAATAAGAAATTATTATCCACTGAGCATTTTAAACATATCTTTATAGAAGTAGAAAATCCGACTATGAATAGTGTAAACAAGATTATTAGGCACCTGTTTTCAGGGGAATTAGAGGACCTTAAAAGCTACCCTCAAAAAAATGAGTTTGAGACATCGGAAGTATATAGGTTAAGGGCTAGGGCATTTAGAAGGCAATATTTAGCACGAATAGATTTTATAGCAGAGTATAAAAGACAAAATCAATCTACAGCAGAAGGAATTGAAAAAATATTAAAGCAAAGAAGAAGTATTTTTATACCCAGCATATCGGGTTTGATTGAGTATAAAGATAAGGAGCTGGATTTATTGAAATCACTAGAAGTACATGAAAATGTTTTAAAACTTCTAGGTATATATTTCCCAATTAGTGATGAAAGTATAATGGTGGAAACTGGAATATATAATGCTGATAAGGAAGTTTTCTTAATGGATATCGATGGGCAAATATACGAGATGCCAATGCCGCTATTTATAGCTAAGGAGTTCAAAAATACATTTGAGGAAATAGAATTTAAATCTGTTAGGATTATTGAAGATGGTGAAATAATCACAAAAATAGTGCCCCGTTATAGCAATAGTTTATAGTATTTGTGTTATAATTAAGGGAAGGGGTGTGATTATTATGGTAAAAGAGAAGATAAGGTTTAATAATAAAGACAATAACAAAATAAATGTATATAAGTGGTCACCGGATAAGGATGATATTAAGGGTATTATTCAAATTGCACATGGGATGGCCGAGACAGCAGCTAGGTACGATTATTTTGCTAGTGCATTAGTAGCTAAGGGATTTATAGTATATGCAAACGATCATAGGGGGCATGGAGATTCAGCGGCCTCAATAGAAGAGCTTGGCTATATAAGCGATAATGATGGCTTTATAGATATGGTGGAAGATATGAAAAGGTTAACCAATATAGCAAAGTCCGAAAACCCAGAACTTCCTATTATATTATTTAGTCATAGCATGGGTTCGTTTTTAGCACAAAGATATATACAGCTATACGGTAGTGAAATACATGGGGTAGTTCTATCAGGAACTAATGGTAAGCCACCAAGCACTATAAATGCTGGAATCTTACTTTCTAAAACAATAATGAAATTAAAAGGCAGAAAAGCAAGCGGTAGGCTAGTAGATAAAATGGCATTTGGAAGTTACAATAAAAAATTTATCCCTAGGAAGACAAAATTTGACTGGCTATCTAGGGATGAAGAGCAGGTAGCTAAATATATAGATGATCCTTACTGCGGAACCTTATTCCCAGTATCATTTTTCCATGATTTGTTTATAGGCATGAAAACAGTTCATAGGCCAGAATTTCTAAGGCTGGTGCCAAAGGATCTTCCGATTTATATTTTTGGTGGCGCTGATGATCCAGTTAGTAGCTATGGTGTAGGTATTACTAATCTAGAAGCTACATATAAATCACTGGGAGTCAAAAACGTTACTAGCAAACTATACCCAGGTGGAAGGCATGAAATGCTAAACGAAACCA
>CAYUEJ010000011.1:0-5941 GCA_964442565.1 uncultured Candidatus Epulonipiscium sp. | reverse complement strand
GGGATGAAGTTATAGAAGATGTTATAAACTGGATTGAAAATATATAAACCAATACTAGGAGTGGATAAGTTATAACTTATCCACTCTATTATCTGCTACTTGTTTATTTAGGTGTAGTAGTTAGATTGCAAAGGTCAAAGTTTGTTGTATTTATGTTCATTAAGTAGATTGAAATATCTATTAATTTTCCATCATTGCAAAGTGAAACTTGTACTTTCTCCTTAGCAAAAGGCATACAAGGATCAAGTTCTACGTACTTCATAGCGGTATCCGTCATGGCATGGCCTCCCCCAATATCTGTTTTCAAATTTATCAATATCAATACCCATATCTAAATCTAAGATGCTATCTTTTGCTTCAAAACCAAGGTTTAAAACCAAGATACATGATGACTCATCACAAAGTTTTGAAAAGGACTGTTCGATTTTATAAGACATATTTATCACTCCTTATAAAATATAATATGTAAAAAAGATTGGATTGTGTAATTTTATGTATAAAAAAGGAATATTCTTTAAGGAACTTTTTAAAGTTATAAGTGGGGGAGGGCTGTGTGTGATGCACTAGCCAAAATACGTAAGGTAAATACCCCCTATTCAACACTTTTGCGGCGTCAGCTGTGTGTGATACACTAGCCAAAATACGCAAGGTAAATACCCCCTATTCAACACTTTTGCAGCGTCAGCTGTGTGTGTTGAATAGGGGGTATTTACCGTTAATTTATATCTGCTTGATACTCTCGTATACCTGTGTATAGGAAAGCATTATAGCAATTGTAATACATAAAATAGTTTCGACACTTAAAAAGGTCCCATTATAAATAATAGAATAAATCCATGGGTTAGAATCACCAGCATATTCATAAAAGAAAATAGCGCCAGATAAAACATGCATAAACCCGCGTCCTATAACAGCCAATACCGTCCCAGCTACAATTCTCGTACGGATATTGAAACTACGTGGTATTATACCGGCAGCTCCTAAAAATCCAAAGGCTAAAGGATAATCAAGGAATAACTGTGCCCAGTGGATGGCCCCACCATCTTGAAAGAATTGTAAAAATCCGTAAGATACACCGGCAGTTATGCCAGCAACAGGTCCAAAAACAATAGAGTAAAGTATAAGTGGTAGCATACTACCTGGTGTAATGGAACCGCCTTGAGGCATACGATACAAGCGTATATATGATAATATAAAAGCTAGGGCAATACACATACCACCATATACAATCTTGCGGGTTTGTTCAGTACTACTCTCAGAAAGAGTATCTTTCTTCTTAGATAAGATTATCCCAGCTAAAGCAGATATTAAAATAATAACCACCACCACTGCCCATACCTCAGGCTTAACCTCAAACAACTTTTTAAACATATTAGACATAAAAAATCCCCCTTAATATAATATATATTCCGTAGGGGGCAAACAAAAAACAAGCATGCACGAATGTGTTAGCTTGTTACGCACATTCGCTTCCCTGCAGCAGCATTATCTGTGGGCAGGTTAAAGGGTCTGTATAATAATATACACTCTCAGCGTATTGCTCCCCTAGCGGAAAATTTAATTAATCCTAATATACAACATATAGATATATATGTCAATAAAATTAGATTATTTTGTATGGCTGGTGTATAATAATAATATATAATTAGGGATTACAACCTAAGGAGGAGATATTAATGGAGGGTAACAAAGAATCAAAAAGGGCATTATTAATATCAATTATGTTACTAGCACAGATATCATTACTATCTACGGGGTGTTCTAGTACTCAGAATATAACTAGGGCAGAAGAAACTAAAATAACTACAGAAATAATAGGGGATACCAATGAGTACAGCCCTAATAAGACCATACTAAATAAATTAGAAAATATAATTAAGACCAGGTATAACCCGCCATTAGGATACAAAAGAGTGGCCCTGGAGGGTAAAAGCTTTGGTTTATTTTTAAGAGAGCAAGGTCTAAGAGACTATGATGAATCACATAGCGCTTCAGGTGTATATGACAGTGTCCTAGATATAAAAATAGATCCGGAAAATATGCACCAGTCTTCAGCCATGATGTTAATGAGAGCAGAGTATCTTTACACTAATGGGCATTATGATCAAATCGAATTTAGTTTTGAATCAGGGTTTCTAGCAGAGTATGAAAAATGGGTGCAGGGATATAGACTTGACAAGCAGGGTGGTGTTACACAGTGGGTTCAAAGGGGGAATAATTCTAACAAACCGGAAGACCTAAGGGATTTCATGGAGGCGGTATTTAAATATTCAGGGGGCTTATCCATAGATAAGAAATTAGAACCAGTAGATATAAATCAAATGTCTATAGGTGATATGTTTGTTAGGGGTGGGGGTGTGGGACAGATTGTTATGATAATTGACATGGCAGAAAGTGAAGATACAGGTGAAAAGATATTTATGTTAGCCCAAAGTAGCATAGAAACTAAAGAAACCAGTATTTTATTAAACCCTAGGGACCCAGATATAAGCCCTTGGTATTCGCAGGATATAGCAGAAGGATTAGTAACACCAATGGGGAAATTTGTACAATCAGATCTTAAATCTTTTAAATAGTTATATAGTAGGAAGTTGGAGGGTACATTCGTGGGAAGATACAATATAGATTTTAGGCTATCAGATGAGGCAAACACATTAAAACTAGCAATAGATCAAACAGATGACTGGGTAGTAGTTACAGATGTAGAAGGAACCATCATATATGCTAATCAGGGAGTAGAAAAGTTATCGGGATATAAGAAAGAAATGATACTTGGTAATAAGCCATCAATTTTCAAATCCCACCTAGTACCAGAAAGTCATTATAAGAAGTTATGGGAGACCATACTAAACGGCCAGGTATATTCTAATGTTATTATGAATCGACATAAAAATGGAAGTCTATATTATATTGCATGTGCCATAACTCCAGTAAGGGATGAAACGGGGATTACTAAATATTTTATATCAGCAGGTAGGAAAATAAGTGGAAATAGCAGCTTAAGTAACCAAATATATGATGTAGTACATTATGACACATTAACAGGTCTCCTGAATCGTAATGCATTTATAGAAGAGGTTTCCCAGTCCAAACAATATCAGGATAGCCTGGCAATTGTAGCAATCACTATAAATAAGTTAGGGCTAATTAATAGTAGATATGGTTTTTTAATTGGGGATAAGGTAATCAAGAAGGTAGGTCTAAAAATTAGAGAAGTAGTGGATATTAGCTGTGTTGTATCAAGAGTGGAGGGAAAAGTGTTTGGGGTATTGATTTCAAACTTTGAAAATCCAACTAGTATAGTACAGCTTATAAAGAAAATAGAAAGGGCAACTGCAAAACCAATAAAAATATTAGATGAAGAAATTTATGTATCTTTAACTTTTGGTATATCAACATACCCAAGTGATAAAATAGCAGAAATAGATGTACCTGCAGATGCCCTGCTAACAAGGGCCCAACTGGCACTTTCTAAGGCAAAAAACTCTAATAGCCTTCAGAGTTATGAATTTTACACATATTCAATGAATAAACAAGTTAATATGCAGATGCATATGGAAAACGAAATATTTACGGCATTTAAAAACGATGAATTCATATCCTACTTCCAGCCACTTATTAACCTGGAAAGCGGAGAATTATCCGGACTTGAGGCACTAATGAGAAGGGAAAAACCAACAGGGGAGATAGCATCACCCTTCGAGTTTATAACATTTTTAGAAACAACAGGGCTAATTGTAGATGTAGGATTTTCTTTAATAGAAAAAATATGCAAACAAATGAAATACTGGATCGATGAATATGGGTTTAGTTTACCAGTGTCAATAAACCTATCCCCTGTGCAATTTAAAGATGCACTATTTTGTGAAAAAATGATGGAAATTACAGCCAAATGTGGCATTCCACCAAAGCTAATAACATTTGAAATAACAGAATCAATGTTAATAGAAGATGTTGGGCGTACAGTATGCATTGTAGAACGCCTAAGGTCACAAGGATTTAGTATTTCAATAGATGATTTTGGAACGGGATATTCTTCCTTAAGTTATATCCAAAGATTTGAAGTAAATAGTATTAAAATTGATATGTCATTTATAAGAAATATTGTAGATAATTCAGCAGATCAAACAATTGTAAAGGCCATAACCATGATGGCAACAGGTCTTGATTTATATACAGTGGCGGAAGGAGTTGAGACTAAGGAACAATTAGAGTTAATCAAGGGGCTTGGGGTGGATGTTGGACAAGGATATTACTGGGATAAGCCCTTATCTGCATATGAAATTACACAAAAATATTTTACAAACCATAAAAGCTAAAATGGAGGAAGTTATGAAAAATAAGTTAGTAAGGTTAACAGGTGTTTTGCTACTATTTGTATTATGGTCAGTTCCAGTCTTTGGGAATAACGAGGTGAAAATAAATGTGAATGGTAAGAATATAAGTCTAGGAAACTGGTTAGTATCAGATAATGGAACTAGCTATATTCCATCTAATGTTATCTCAAACCTTGTTAAAGGGCAAAAGCCAGGCTTAAAAGTCCCAACTAAAAATATTTATAATACAGAATTTGTTCCACTAAAGCCAGCATTTGAAAGCTTGGGAGCAGCTGTTCACTGGGATAAGGCAAGTAATTCTATTATAATAACCAGTGATAAGCTAGAATACAAGGGCCAAAGTGTAAAAAGCCTATTAGAGGGAACATTACAAAATGGCCACACAGAAATTAAAATAAGTGCTGCAGGGGACGTAGTTATCGGATGGGATGAAACATTTAGTACACATAACCGTTTTGATAGTGTATTTAAAGAAAAAGGATATGACTACAAATACTTTTTTAAGAATGTAAGACATATTTTTGAAGCAGATGATATGACTATAGTTAATCTTGAAACACCACTAACTAATGCAACTAAAAAAGCTCAAAAAACTTTTGCATTTAAAGGTAAGCCGGAATACACGCAGATTTTAAAAGAAGGAAGTGTAGAAGCCGTTAACCTTGCAAACAATCATACATATGACTATCTGCAACAAGGAATGAAGGATACAGTTGCAGCACTAGGCAAGGCGAAAGTTGAGTATTTTGGAGATGGACATAAATCTATTAAAGAAATTAAGGGTATTAAGGTTGGAAATCTAGGTTATAAGGGATGGGATAATTCAAGCTCTGTAAAGGCAGGAATTAAAAGTGACATACAAAACATGAAGAAAAATGCTAATCTTGTTATTGTTAGCTTCCACTGGGGGGCAGAGGGGGTTAATTACCCAAATGCTGTGCAAAAAGACCTGGGTAGGTTTGCTATAGATAATGGAGCAGATCTTGTTATTGGTCATCATCCACATGTAATGCAGGGGATAGAGCAGTATAAGAATAAAAAAATAATCTATAGCCTTGGTAACTTTTCCTTTGGTGGAAATAGAAACCCATCAGATAAAGAAACATTTATCTACCAAGAAAGTTTTATATTTAATAATAAGAAACAGTTAGTTGCAAGTAAATCAGGTGTTATACCAGCTACGGTTTCAACCGTTGATTATAGGAACGATTACTGCCCAACACCTCAAATAGGTCAAAGAGGCACTAAGATTATAAATCGTTTAAAAACTTATAGTAAGGGATTCCAAACACCATATCAGGGATTCTAACTATAGGATAGAAGAAATGATAGAAGGAGAGAATGAGTTGGAAGACTATATATTATTTAAGGATGTATGCAAATATTACCAAATGGGGGACCATAAAATTGCTGCCGTAGATCACGTTAGCTTTAGTGTTTCTAAAGGTGAGTTTTGTGTAATTGTTGGGGCCAGTGGGGCGGGGAAAACTACCCTCTTAAATATTCTAGGTGGGATGGATTCTAGTAGTAGTGGAACAATAATGCTAGATAATCAAGAAATTAGTAATTTGACAGAAAGACAACTAACCCAGTATCGGAGACAT
>CAYUEJ010000010.1:0-15657 GCA_964442565.1 uncultured Candidatus Epulonipiscium sp. | reverse complement strand
GACGATTAATTTAGATGTAGAAGAGAAAGGTTTATTTAGAGGACTTTTATATCACAATAGAAGATCCTCTTGGCGGTGGAACAGAGCTTCACTTTAATCGTGAATGGGCAAATGATCAGGTTGGTGGTGATGTGCGCATATATGCAAAAGGTCCAGAAAATTTTGAAAAATTGTTTGTACTTTTTGCGGTAAACGACGATGTACAGGCGGATAAGAAGGCAAATTACAGCCAGTGCCTAACCACCGAGGAGTTAAAGCAAACTGAGGAGATCGTCCGAAATTATTTTACCACAGAAGCACCGTATTATGATGGCATCGTATCCATTGAGCTTATGCCCGATGACTATTACCTATACAAAAATGCTGGTCTTGAGGGCGAATATGAAGCAGGAAACATTATCATCTATAAGTTTCTTACGGTTAGAGACAAAAAAGATAAGAACCCTGAACGCTCTGCCAGTGTTGCAAGGGCCACAAAAAACGCGGATTAGGAACTGATTAATCACGGATATTGATTGGTAAACATGCCATGCAAACATTTTGAATCAAATTCAAAAATGATGTAAAACTATTCTTAAGGGATTGGATTAACTACATTCTCTTATATATATATTTTATTTTGCCTTTATAATATCCATAATAAGAAATGATTCCAGGGGGATTCCAGATATTATGTTAAATACTAAAGTAGAACTTAGTGAATAACCCTTTTTAAAATGGGAGGTCAAGTAACTTTTTTGATGTGAAAAAAATATGTGTAGAAAGACAAAAGCGATACTTTTATTTTAAGTATCGCTTTAATTCTTTGTAGAAATTTTCCCGTGTACCTGCCATAATAATAACTACCATATCACCATTTTCTAATTGTGATATTCGATAAGCAAGTTCGTAGTTTGTTCGATTTTGATAGATATCAAGACTATACAGTCCTTTTAAATCACCAGTTTTTGCTTCGCCTATATAGGGGTTTTCTACAATACTCATGATTGCTTCTTTATAAGCATTTTTAAGGGGTTTATCTTTGAGTTTTTTAAAATATTTTTCTGCTATTGGGGTATAGATGACACGAAGCATCATTAATCCTCCGATTCATCAGTTCCAAAGATACTATCTGTTGGATCCACATAATTTGGGGAGGTGGCCATAGCAAGTAAGTCGGCCTCCTCGATAATTTTTTCGATTGCTGGGCGTATTTGACGATTAATTTTCGTGAACTCTGCTAGTAAATTTTCACCTGTATAACCTTGGTTAATTAAGTCAGCTAAGATTTGTTCTGAAAATGCAGGGTTATTGTTTTGTATGGGTGTAAGAATTAACATATTATTTGAGTAGATACAATCAAGTTCTTTATCCAATCCTAAAGCTTCATAGTATTTGATTGGGATAGTAATCTGCCTTTTTGAAGAAATATTGATCCGGCGCTTTTCGATAGGTGCATCTTTTTGTTTAATTTTTGTTTTTATCATAGTTATACGCTCCTTTCACAAAACATACTACGAGTAAGGAAAGTTTGTTTCCTTACTCGTAGTATATGGCAGATTTGCAAAACTGTCAATTCATCTAAACTGGAAAAGTTTTGAGATGTCTTCACTTTCTGTATTATTATTACCTCCTCAAGTAAAACACAATACCATCTATCACAGCGGACAATAGAAAACTATTCAATAATATTTACAATTACAATCTTGAAAGCTTTACTTTGCAGTGGTAAACTTTATATATACCACTGAGTCAAATATTTTAGGAGTGGTGGCAGTGGAATTTCTGCTCAGGGGCGAATTTATATAATTTATATGGAGGACGAAAAGAATGGTTGCAATTGTTTTAATTGGTTTAGCCTTAATTATTTCTATCTTACGTTATTATCATCGTAAGCATAAGAAACTAATAAAATATTTGAATCTTACATGGGGGAAAGAGACAGCCAGGGATTATGATTATAATGATTTGCAAAACATAAAAGCTTATTGGGAAATAAAAAGTAAAACAGATATAAGGGAACCATCCAGTGCATATATTGACGACCTTACATGGAATGATCTAAATATGGATGAGGTTTTTATGAAAATAAATAATACGGAGTCTATTATTGGGGAAAGTTATTTATATGACCGGTTGCATTGTTTAAGTTTTGATGTGGAAGAGTTGAACAGATTTGAAAAATTAATTAAAGAGATGGATGGGAATGAAAAATCTCGTTTGGCAATACAAGTAATACTAAATAAATTAGGTAAAGGTATGTGTAATAGAATACCTTCTTATTTATTCGAGGTGGATGAGAAAGTTTCTTTTCATAAACCTATATATAATATTATAGGGGCACTGCCTGTAATAAGCTTGTTTAGTATGCTAATTAATATTAATGTAGGCTTTACTTTATTATTGGCATCCATAATATTAAGTGCGTATATTCATTATACGTATGCGAATAAATTGGTAGGTGAAATGAAAACATTAAATGATATTTATTCAATATTAAAAACTGCTAAGAAAATTAGTAAGATTGAAAATGAGTCCCTTAAACCTATTTGTAATACATTAAAAGAGAGCTGTTTAAAGTTAGGAAATATTTTAAGTTTAGAAGGACTTTTTTTTCTAAGTACCAATACTGACTTAGGAATTTTACAAGAATATATAAGTGTTATTACCCTTTCTAATATAAGAATTCATCATAAATTTCTTACCCTACTTAAAAAAGAAGCAGATGCATTAAGAGATGCTTATGATGCTTTAGGAATGTTAGAGGCAAGTATTGCTGTTGCTTCTTATAGAAAGAGTGTTGGCTGTTGGACTACACCTGAATTTGTGGATAGCAAAACCATTGAAGTGGGTGACATATACCATCCCCTTATTAAGGAGCCAGTACCGAACAGCATTAAGTTAGATAAAAATATAATAGTTACAGGTTCAAACGCCTCTGGAAAATCTACGTTTATAAAGTCACTTGCAATTAATGGGATATTATCACAAAGTATTAATACTGTGTTAGCAACAAAATTTATTGCCCCCCTAAGCTACTATATGACTTCAATGGCTATTTCCGATAATATAATTACCTCTGAAAGCTACTATATTGCAGAAATAAAGTCACTGAAGCGAGTACTGGACACCATTAATAAATATCCGTTTTCCATGTGTTTTATTGACGAAATTCTAAAAGGGACTAATACGATTGAAAGAATTGCTGCATCTTCTGCAATTTTGAAGCATCTTAACTCCCTGAATTGTAGGTGCCTAATTGCTTCCCATGATATCGAGATAACGCAAATGTTAGCAACACACTATGATAATTATCATTTTCGTGAAGCCATAGATAATTCGGAAATAAGTTTTGACTATAAAGTTTACAAAGGCCCATCAACCACTCGAAATGCCATTAAGCTTTTAGAAGTTATGGATTATGATCCTTCAATTATTAATAACGCAAATCGTTTAGCATCTTATTTTTCTGATAATCAGATATGGTTAAATCCTTAAAAGTCATAACGAATTAAGGAAGGTAGTAATACTTCGGTTGAATATATACTAATGAAAAAGGAGTGAAAAAATGAAACCTGTTTTATTAGAAATGGAAGCTTTCGGCCCCTATTCAGGCCTGCAAATCATAGATTTTAGTCTTTTAAAGGATACCAATATGTTTTTAATACACGGCTCAACAGGTGGGGGGAAAACCACTATACTTGATGCCATTTGCTACGGCTTATACGGGGAAACTAGCGGAAAAGAAAGAGATCCTGAAAGTATGAGGAGTCACTTTGCAAAAGAAGATAGGCTTACCCAGGTTAAATTCACTTTTAAAGTTGGAAAAAGTGAGTATTTTGTTCACCGTATTCCGGGACAAAAAAGACCTAAAAAAGTAGGAGAAGGATTTACAGAGCAAAAACCAGATGGATGGTTATATAAACTTGGTGGTGAGGAGCCGGAGCTATTAGCATCGGGTATAACAGATGTAAAAGACAAGGTTATAGATATTATAGGTTTTGACTCAGACCAGTTTAGGCAGGTAATTATTATTCCCCAAGGCCAATTTAGGAAGCTTTTAGTAGCAAAAAGTGAAGAAAGACAAAAGATTTTAGGGGAGATATTTCAAACTAGGAAATATAGGCAGGTTGAAGATAAAATCAGGGATGAGGAGCGTAGCTTAAAAAACGAAGTTGCCTCTATTAAAGAACGCCGGAAAGAGCAAGTTAAAAACATAAAATATAGGCCTGATACCCTATTGGAAGAATTAATAATAAAAGAAAATATTGATGTTAGTCAGGTTATTACTGAGCTAGATGCATTATTTAAAACCCAAAAAGAAGAAATTAACAAGATTTCTGATCAGATAGTGGATGAAGATGAAAAACTAAGAGAAATGTCGAATCAAATTAGGATAGCTACTAACAATAATGCAAAATACAATGAGAAACTTGAAATTAAAGTTAAGTATGATGAGCTGATTAAACAAGAAGAAATCTATGGAAATAAAGAAGTAAAATATAAATTAGGACAAAAGGCCCTTCCCCTTCAAACAAAAGAGGAGTACTTAAAGGACCTGAACCTACAAAAACTTAAAGTAGAAAAAGAAGTAGAAGAGCTGCAAAGTGAATCGGAAATCTTAGATAAACGTTATAGACAAGTAACATCACAAATGGAAGAGTGTAAAAAACAAGAGCCGGAAATTAGGAAGCAGGAACTTAGTTTAAATAAAGCCATAGAGGAATATAGGCCAAAATCCATAAGCCTAATTAGCTTAAAGGAAGACGAAGAGTCAATTCGCAAAATAATAGACCAATCATTAAATCGTCAAAAAGAGTTAAAAAATCAAAAGGAAGTAATTGATAAAGAGGTGCTTCAAGCTGAAAAATCCCTCAGTCAAAGGCAGAATCTAAATGATGAACTTAGGAAACAGGAGCTAGAATCACAAAAAATCCTAACAATATTAGAACAAAAAAAGCAGCTTATAAAACTTGAAGATAGGCATAAAGCACTCCAAGGAAAATATCAAAAGATTACTGCTACCTTAAAGGTTGATAGCGAAAAATACGCTAGTGCAAGTGAAGCTCATAATACAATGCTTCAGCAGTGGATAAGGGGTCAGGCAGGAGAGTTAGCTAGGAATCTTAAAGATGATCAGCCATGCCCAGTATGTGGTGCGGTGACCCACCCCAATCTGGCTGTAATATTAGACGGGACACCTACAGAAAAAGAATTAGAAGATAAAAAACTAGCTCTAGATAAAGCCCAGGTTAAGTTCCAAAATACCCAGGCAGAGCAGGTGGAAATAACAACTAAAGGTACAGAAAGTGCGGGACAGGTTAAGGCGCAAAAAGAAATTTTAGGGCAGCATGCAAATACTCTATTAGAAAATATTCAAGAAGCATACAATACACTAGAAGGTCAAAAAAATAACACACAAAAACTTCTAAAAACCCTTGAAAAGCTAGATGAAAAAATAGCAAAACAAAAACTAAGCAAAGATAAAATAGATGGAGAAATAACACTTTTGCAAGAGAAAGACAAGGAAAATACAAATCTTTTTATATCAGTAAGTACACAAATAAATCAGATTAAAAAAGAAATACCAGAGCAGTTAAGTACTAAGGTAGCGTTAGATAATTATATCCAAGAGTTGGAAAAAACAATAAAAAGCCAAAGGGAAGTATATGATAAAACTGAGCAGGAACTAGAACAAGTTAAATCATCTAAGATAAAGATAGAAACAGCTAAAGAGGAAAAAGATATCCAGTTAAAGGATATTGACAAGAGATGGGAAAAAGAATCCGTAGCATTTAAAGAGCAATGCGAAAAAGCAGGATTTGATACATTAGAATCATATAAAATGGCTTATACATCTCAAGAATTACTTGAAGAGATTGAAGATGAGATCAAAGCTTATCGCAGTCTTTATAGTGCTATAGAAGCTCAGTATAAAAAACTTAAAGAAGACACTAAAGGCATAGTTTTAGTTGATGTTAGGCTATTAAATGAAAAGTATAAATCCATGGAAAAATCCAAAGAGGACTTAAGTAGGACACACCAAACCATTACTTTAGAAAAAGAACATAATGAAAAACAACTGAATATTATCCGAAAGTCAAATAAAAAGATTGAAGATAGGGAAAAAAGATATGCCATAGTTGGTAACCTATATGACGCAGTAAGAGGAAAGAATGTTAAAGGACTTTCCTTTGAAAGATTTATCCAAAGCTCTTTATTTGAAGATGTTTTAATAAGGGCTAACGAGAGGTTAACTTTAATGTCAAATAATCGTTATGAACTCTATAGATCTGATAACAGGGAAAGCAAGGCTGCACAGTCAGGACTTGATATGGAAGTACTAGATACCTACACTGGTAAAAGGCGCCATGTACGAACATTATCAGGTGGCGAAGGATTTATGGCATCATTATCATTAGCCTTAGGTTTAGCAGATGTTGTTCAGTCCTATGCAGGGGGAATTTCTTTAGATACAATATTTATTGATGAAGGTTTCGGAACACTTGATACGGAATCTTTAGACGCTGCTATTAAGACTCTTATTGATTTGCAGCAAAGCGGCCGCCTTGTAGGAATCATTTCACATGTGCCTGAATTAAAAGAACGGATAGGGGCAAGACTTGAAGTAGTGACCTCGCAAAACGGAAGTAAAGCAGAATTTCATTTCATTTAATCTCAATCTATATTATAATAGATAGATGAAGAAGGAGCTGAGTTATGAATAAAAATCAAATTGCTCAGGTGTTATTAGAGAAAATACCTGAATTCATGATAAAAATAGATGAACCTATGAAGAACCACACATCATTTAAAATAGGGGGACCAGCAGATGTATATGTTGCCCCATCAACTATAGAGCAGCTAACCTTTGCCTTGAAAGTATGCAAGGATAATAATATACCTTGTTTTATAATAGGAAATGGTAGCAATCTGCTTGTTAAGGATGGTGGCTACAGGGGAGTAATGATTCATATTTTTAAAAATATGAATGAGATTAAGGTGGAAGGTAATGAGATTTATGCCCAGGCAGGAGCCTTGCTTGTTAAAGTTGCTAATACCTCGCTAGAACATAGCCTAACAGGATTTGAATTTGCCCATGGAATACCAGGGACTATGGGTGGTGCAGTTTACATGAACGCAGGGGCATATGGTGGAGAGATGAAACAGGTTGTCCTATCTGCAGATGTAATAGATAAAAATGGTAACCTAATAACACTTACTAATGAGGAATTAGAATTAGGTTATAGAACTAGTAAGATTCAAACAGCAGATATGATTATAGTTGGTGCACGTATTAGGCTTGAAAAAGGAAACTATGATGAAATTAATAATAAAATAAAGGATTTAGCACATCAAAGAAGGACTAAGCAGCCTCTTACAGTTCCAAGTGCAGGAAGCACATTTAAAAGGCCAGAAGGCTATTTTGCTGGCAAGCTCATTATGGATGCTGAGCTTAGGGGTTTTAGAATTGGTGATGCCGGTGTTTCAGATAAGCACTGTGGATTTATTGTTAACCTTGGCGATGCAACATCTAAGGAAGTCATTGAACTAATACATCATATACAAACTACAGTTAAGAGGGAATTTGGTCAAGATCTTCACCCAGAGCTTAGAATTATTGGAGAAGATTAGATAAATATTAATAAGATTAACATAGAGGGAGCATGAAATATGCGGTTAATTATAGTAACTGGGATGTCTGGAGCAGGGAAAAGTACAGCGATTAGGGCACTAGAAGATGATGGGTTTTATTGTATAGATAACTTACCACCTTCCCTTATTCCAACATTTACAGAACTGTGCTTAGGGCAGCAGGACAAATATAATAAAGTAGCACTTGGAATAGATATCAGGGGTGGGGAGTTATTTACAGATCTTTTTTCAAGTTTAGATATTATCAAAAATAACGGATATAATTATGATATACTCTTCCTTGATTCTTCTGATGCAATACTTATGAAGCGTTTTAAAGAAACTAGGAGGACCCATCCTCTTGTAAGGGGAGGACGTCTTGAAGAGGGGATTGCTAAAGAGAGACTCTTGCTTGAAGAGCTTAAACAAAGGTCCAGTGAAATAATTGATACAAGCAACCTACTTCCTAAAGAAGTTAGGGAAATAGTCAGAAGGATTTATCTTGAGGATAAAGATTTTAACAACCTAATGATTACAGTTGTAACCTTTGGATTTAAATATGGGGTTCCTATGGACTCTGATTTAGTATTTGATGTTAGGTTTATGCCAAACCCATATTATATCCCAGAGATTAGGCCTTTGACAGGCAACGACAAAGTGGTACAAGATTATGTTATGGAGCACCAGGTTTCAGTAGATTTCTTAAATAAACTAAATGATATGGTTGGATTTTTAATCCCTAACTATGTAGCAGAAGGGAAAAATCAGCTTGTAATTAGTATAGGTTGTACAGGTGGGAAACATAGATCTGTTACAATCGGAAACAAAATTTTTGACAATCTAGTGAAAATGGGGCATAGCGCCTATATTCAGCATAGAGATATAGAGAAAGATAAAAAAAGGGGCAAATGATATGTATAACCCTAATGATCCTAAAGTTGTTGCATTAGGTGGAGGCACAGGACTTTCCACCATGCTAAGAGGACTTAAAAAATGGACACAAAACATTACTGCAATAGTAACAGTTAGTGATAATGGTGGTAATTCAGGTCTTTTAAGACAAGAGATGAACATGTTACCACCAGGAGATATTAGGAACTGCCTTGTGGCACTTGCTAATACGGAGCCCACTATGGAGAAACTACTTCAACACCGTTTTAAAGATGGAGCCTTATCAGGTCAAAACTTTGGGAACTTGTTTTTAGCTGCCCTTAGTGAGATCTCTGGGAGCTTTGAAGAGGCTGTTAGGGTAACAGAGAAAGTATTAGCTATCACAGGTAGGGTGATACCAGTAACTTTAGAACGTGTAGATTTAAAGGCATATTTTGATGACGGGAAGAGAGTTAAAGGGGAAATACAAATCGTAGATTACTCAAAGGAAACTAGGGCTAAAATCAAAAATATAGTATTAACACCGGCCAATCCTGAGGCTACCCCCGATGCACTAGAGGCTATAGATAATGCAGATGCTATTATTTTGGGGCCGGGAAGTTTATACACAAGCATTATCCCGAATTTATTAGTACATGATATACCAAGGGCTATTAAAGGGGCCAAGGCAAAGGTTATTTATATTAGTAATATAATGACTCAACCAGGAGAAACAGTAGGGTTTGGAGTTTATGATCATATAGCAGAACTAGAGCATTACCTAGGTAAAGGTGTTATAGATACAGTTATTATAAACTCTCAGGAGGTTCCAAGAGACTGGTTAGAAATGTATTTAGAAGACGGTGCAGATATGATTGGATTTGACCCCCTAGACTTTAGGGATGATAAAATTAATATTGTAGAGGCTCCCGTAGTGAAAATAAATGAGAAGAAGAAGGTAATTAGACACGACTCCGATAAACTAGCAGAAATAATTATAGATTTAATCAAAATACAATGAGAGGGTGTTAGCATGTCCTTTTCAGGTGATGTTAAACAAGAATTAGCTCGCCATATAAGCGAAGCACGCCATTGTATGATTGCAGAAGTCTCAGCTTTAATTCAAATGGCAGGGGAGATTAAGGTATCAGAAGATGGTAAGTTTACTATTAAATTTCAAATAGAAAATGCAGCAGTTGCTAGAAAGTACTTTACATTAATCAAAAAAACTTTTAGAATAAATACTGAGGTATCATTAAGACGAAATACGACCCTTAAGAAAAATCAAATATATATGCTTTACATTACAGACCACAAAGTATGCATAAAAATATTACAGGCAACAGGGATTATAGATGATACATCCCAAGGGATGCTACGTACAGATATAAGTCCTATAACTGTACAAAAAATATGTTGTAGGCGTGCATACTTAAGGGGGGCTTTTTTAGGGTCAGGGTCAGTAAGTGACCCCGAAAAAGGTTATCACCTTGAGTTGGTAAGTCCAAATGAAGAATATGCAGTAAGCTTAAGGAATCTCATTAACAAATTTGGGATGGATGCAAAAATAGTTATGAGAAAAAACAATTATGTGGCATACTTAAAGGAAGGCGCTCAAATTGTAGATTTACTAAATATTATGGGGGCACATGTGGCACTTATGGAATTAGAAAATATTCGTATTATTAAAGAAATGCGAAACAACGTAAATCGCCTTGTAAATTGTGAAACAGCAAATATTAATAAAACAGTATCAGCGGCAGTTAGGCAGGTTCAAGATATTAATTATATAGAAGGTGTTATGGGACTAGCAGCCCTGCCACAAAATTTAGAGGAAGTTGCAAGGTGTAGACTAGAGTATCCTAGCGCTAGCTTAAAAGAACTAGGGGAAAAATTAAGTCCCCCCGTAGGAAAATCAGGTGTAAATCATAGGTTACGTAAATTAAGTGAAGTAGCAAATCAACTAAGAGAAGAAAAAGGAGGCAACTAAAATGTTAAAGGAAACTATAGTTGTAGGGTTGAAAAATGGATTAGAGGCAAGGCCAGCAGCATTATTTGTACAAATTGCAAGTAAATACGAAAGTCATATTTCTATTTTACTAACTGATAAGCAGGTCAATGCAAAGAGCATCATGGGTATGATGTCACTAGGAGCTATTAAAGGTCAAGAGATAACCTTGCTTGTAGATGGAGAAGATGAAGATGAGGCAATGGAAGCTTTAGTTGATTTTTTAACATCAGAACAAGTTTCTGAATAGGTAAAAGCTTAAAATAATAAAGTAGCTGGGATCTAATTTAGATTCTGGCTACTTTTATCTTTATGGTATAATTGAAGGAGAAATACGAATAATATGAGAAAGGATGTGATTATATGGGAGCTTCATTTACCCACTTGCATGTCCATAGTGGGTATAGTTTACTAGATGGTTCAGCTAACATTAAGGAACTTGTTCAAAGAACTAAAGAACTCGGTATGGATAGTATTGCAATTACAGATCACGGTGTAATGTTTGGCGTTATGGATTTTTATAAAGAAGCTAAAAAGCATGGAATTAAGCCAATAATCGGCTGTGAGGTTTATGTATCTCATAGAACCAGATTTGATAAAGAGAAGGAAGATAGTAGATCAACTCACTTAGTGCTACTTGCTGAAAATATGACAGGCTATGAAAATCTTATAAAGATAGTTTCAGCTGGTCACCTTGAAGGATTCTACAGAAGGCCTAGGATTGACTTTGAGTTGCTAAGGGAGCATTCTGAAGGAATTATAGGCCTTAGTGCTTGTTTAGCAGGTGGCGTAAGCCGTTTAATATTACAAGGACAATATGAACAAGCTAAAGAGGTAGCTTTACTATACGATGAGATATTAGGACGGGATAATTTTTACCTCGAAATGCAAGACCATGGTATTAATGATCAAAGGACTGTAAATCAGCAAATGCTGCGTATTTCAAAGGAAACAGGAATACCATTAGTTGTAACTAATGATATTCACTATATTTACCCAGAAGATGCCGAGGCTCATGAAATACTGCTTTGTATACAAACAGGCAAAACTATAGATGATCCAACTAGGATGGTTTATGAAGGTGGACAGTTTTTTATCAAGTCACCTGAAGAAATGGAAAAACTGTTTCCATATGCAAAAGAGGCCTTAGCCAACACAGGGAAAATAGCTGGGCGATGTAACTTAGACTTTACCTTTAATCAGTTAAAGTTACCAGAGTTTGATGTACCAGAGGGCTATAGTGCTGAGCAGTATTTAAAAAAACTATGCTATGAAGGACTAGAAAGGTTATATGATACAGTTACAGATGAATTAAAACAAAGGTTAGAGTATGAGCTAGATGTTATCATCCAAATGGGATTCGTAGATTACTTTTTAATTGTATGGGATTTTATTAAGTATGCAAAAGACAACGGCATACCTGTTGGCCCAGGAAGGGGATCAGCAGCAGGAAGTCTTGTGGCATATACATTATCTATTACAAATATTGACCCCATTAAATACCAATTGATATTTGAAAGGTTTCTTAACCCAGAAAGAGTTTCGATGCCTGATATAGATGTGGATTTCTGCTATGAAAGAAGGCAAGAGGTAATAGACTATGTAATTGAAAAATATGGTTCAGAGCGTGTGGCGCAGATTATAACATTTGGGACAATGGCAGCTAGGGCGGCAATTAGGGATGTAGGAAGGGCCATAAATATGCCCTATGCTGACGTGGATGCTATTGCTAAGATGATACCACTAGAGCTTAAAATTACCATTAAGAAGGCTCTGGGTATGAATAGCCAGCTTAAGGACTTATATGAAACAAATCCTGATGTTAAATATTTGATAGATATGTCCATGAGGTTGGAAGGCCTGCCACGTCATGCATCTACTCATGCAGCAGGAGTTGTTATATCAAAGAAACCAGTAGTAGAGTATGTACCACTTAACTCCAATGATGGTGTTGTTACAACCCAATTTTCTATGAATACACTAGAAGAATTGGGATTACTCAAAATGGACTTTCTAGGCCTTAGAACCCTAACAGTTATAGAGAATGCCCTAAAGTTAATTGAAATAAACCATGGAATATGCGTTGATATAGATAAGATTCCATTAGATGATCAAGATGTCTTTAAGTTAATATCATCATCTAACACAGAGGGGATATTCCAGCTAGAAAGCGCTGGTATGAAATCTTTTATGAGGGAATTACAGCCAGGGAGCATAGAAGATGTTATAGCAGGAGTATCACTATACAGGCCAGGGCCAATGGATTTTATCCCAAAATATATAAAAGGGAAAAATAATCAGGAAAGTATCACCTATACACATCCGTCACTAGAGCCTATACTTGAAACAACATACGGGTGTATAGTTTACCAGGAACAGGTAATGCAGATAGTGCGTGACCTAGGGGGCTACTCCTTAGGTAGAAGTGACCTGCTTCGCCGTGTAATGGGTAAAAAAGAAGAAAAAGTCATGGAAAAAGAGCGTAAAATATTTATAAATGGTGATGGTGAAATACCAGGTTGTATCAAGAATGGTATTCCAAAAGATATTGCTAATAAGATATTTGACGAGATGGTAGACTTTGCCAAGTATGCTTTTAATAAGTCCCATGCAGCTGCATATGCTGCTATAGCCTATGAAACAGCATGGCTTAAGACCCATTACCCAGTCGAATTTATGGCGGCCCTTATGACATCAGTTATGGATAATACAGATAAGATTAAGGAGTATATTGATAGCTGTAAACGTATGGGGATAGAAGTAATCTCACCAGATATTAACGAAGGATACGGATTTTTCTCAACTAGCGATAGGAAAATTAGATATGGACTTGCTGCCATAAAAAATGTAGGCAAAAAAATGATTAGTGTAATGGTGGATGAGCGAGAAACAAATGGACCATATAGCAGTTTAACAGACTTTTACACAAGGATGGAATCTAGGGATACTAGTAAAAGGGCTATTGAAAGTTTAATATCAGCTGGTGCATTTGATTCTTTAGGAGGTAGGCGTAATCAGTACCACTCAGTATACAAACAAATTGCAGATGGTATTACCCTATCAAGAAAGAAAAACATTGATGGGCAAATAAACCTATTTGCATTTGGTGATGAAGAAGAGGTTAAGAACGAAGATATCCTGCCAGGTGTAGAGGAGTACCCACAAAAGATGCTTTTAGAACTAGAAAAAGAAGTCCTTGGGATTTATCTAAGTGGCCATCCACTAGCAGAATTTGAGGAGCAAATCAGAAGCCTTGCTAGCGTAAATAGCAAGGATTTTAGGCTACCAGAGGATATAGCAGAAGAAAGACCCTTATGGGATGGGCAAATAGTTAAGATAGGCGGAATAATAGTTCAAAAAAGAGTTATTACAACCAGGAATAATAAGACAATGGCATTTGTAACCTTGGAAGATGTTTTAGGAACAATAGAAGTTATTGTGTTTCCTAACATATATGAAAGAGGGTCCCACTATTTCGAAGAAGATAATATTGTTATGATTGAAGGAAGGGTTACGTTAAAAGAAGAAGAAGATGCTAAGCTTATATGTGAGAAGGTAATGAGTGTGGATGAGTTTGGTAAATCTATTATTTTAAAATTACCAGAAGAAAAAAGGACAAAAGATATAAGAAACAAACTATTATACATATTTGGAAAACATAAAGGAAATGCTACTGTTATAGTAGAATCTATAGAGACAGGTGAGCAAAAACCTTTTCCAAGTAGGTATAACGTTCAAATTAATAAAAATATTATACATGATTTAAGTTTGTTACTAGGAGAGGAATGTGTAGTAGTGCCAAAAAACGACTATTAACATTGCTTTTTGCATTTATATTAAGTACAATATAGTATGTCACAATATGTCTATAATAATTTTAACATATCAATAAGGGGGTTGTTGTCACGTGAGCAAGAAGATTAATACAATCGGAGTTTTAACAAGTGGTGGAGACGCACCAGGGATGAATGCTGCCATTAGGGCAGTTGTACGTACAGCTACAGCCAAAGGAATTAATGTAGTAGGGGTTAGAAGAGGTTTTAACGGACTTATAACCGGAGACATTTTTCCAATGGATAGGAGGTCAGTGGCCGACATTATACAAAGAGGGGGAACAGTTCTTCAAACTGCAAGATGTTTAGAATTTCTAAAACCCGAAGGACAACAACGTGGAGCAGAGATTTGTAAAGTGTTTGGAATTGATGGATTAGTAGTTATTGGTGGAGACGGTTCTTTCCAAGGAGCAGAGAAGCTAGCAAACCTAGGAATTAATACTATTGCAATACCAGGGACTATTGATTTAGACGTTGCATGTACGGATTATACAATAGGTTTTGATACTGCTATTAATACGGCAATGGATGCTATTAATAAGATAAGGGATACATCAACATCACATGAAAGATGCTCCATCGTAGAAGTTATGGGAAGACGTGCAGGTTATATCGCTCTTTGGAGTGCCCTAAGTAATGGTGCGGAACTAGCACTTATCCCGGAAAAACCAATCCCAACGGATGAAGAAATAATCAAAATGATACTTGAGAATAAACACAAAGGAAAGCAACACTTCTTAATAGTTTCAGCAGAAGGTGTTGGGGGATCCGAAAAACTAGCTAAGAAAATTGAGCAAATTACTGGTATGGAAACAAGAGCTAGTATACTAGGGCATCTTCAAAGGGGAGGAGCACCTACAACATTAGATAGGGTACATGCATCAATGATGGGTAACTATGCAGTAGATCTTTTACTAGAAGGTAAGGCAAAACGTGTTGTTGCTTATAAAGATGGTAAGTATACAGACTTTGATATTAATGAAGCGCTACAGATGAAAAAAGATATTGATGAAGATATGTATGATACAAGTATATTATTATCATAATTTAAAATTCAGGAGGCAAATTTAATGCGTAGAACCAAGATTATTGGTACCTTAGGACCAAAAACACGAGATATTGAGTCAGTTAGGAAAATTTTCAATGCTGGAGTAGATGCGATTAGAATTAACTTTTCACATGATAATCACGAAATACATGGTAAAACAGCTAAAACAGTTCAACAAGTAAGGAAAGAAACAGGAAAGCCAATACCACTTATATTAGATACAAAGGGCCCAGAGATTCGTACAGGTGCTTTTAAGGATAATGCTGAGATTAAGCTTAACCTAG
>CAYUEJ010000009.1:4719-16038 GCA_964442565.1 uncultured Candidatus Epulonipiscium sp. | reverse complement strand
CACTTAAGACTTCAGATGTATCAATATTAACAGTACCAACTAAAACTGGTTGTGCTTTTGCGTGGGCTTCTTCAATCTCATTAACAACAGCTTCAAATTTTGCTTCCTCCGTTTTGTAAACAACATCCGCATGATCCTTACGAATCATAGGCATATTAGTTGGTATTACAATAACGTCCATTGCATAAATATCACGGAACTCCGCCTCTTCAGTTAAAGCAGTACCTGTCATTCCTGACTTTTTACTATATCTATTGAAGTAGTTTTGGAAGGTGATTGTTGCAAGAGTTTGACTTTCCCTTTGGACTTCTACCCCTTCTTTGGCTTCTATTGCTTGGTGAAGTCCATCTGAGTAGCGGCGCCCTGCCATTAGACGGCCTGTAAACTCGTCTACAATAAGGATTTCTCCCTCTTCGCTTACAATATAGTCTTTTTCTACATGCATTGAGTTATGTGCCTTAAGTGCTATGTTAATATGATGTTGTATATCCATATTCTCAGCATCTGCAAGGTTCTCAAGACCAAAGTACTGCTCCGCCTTCTTAACCCCTTCAGCTGTAAGGTTTACTGTCTTTTGTTTTTCATCAAAAATAAAGTCCCCTTCTTCTTCGATTTCTTCACGCATAAGTGTGCTCATTGCGTTTTCTTCACCAAGAAGGCGTCCTTTTTTTAATCGGCGTACAAACATATCTGCCGCCTTATATAAATGCGTAGATTTAGAACTACTACCTGATATAATAAGCGGAGTTCTAGCCTCGTCAATTAATACAGAGTCTACCTCATCAATTATTGTATAATGTAATTCCCTTTGCACCATTTTATCTGCATAAAGCACCATATTGTCACGTAGGTAGTCAAATCCAAACTCATTGTTTGTACCATATGTGATGTCACATAAGTAGGCTTCCCTTTTAGCATCATTTTCCATATCACTAATAATACAGCCTACGCTTAGACCTAAGAACTTATGAACCTGCCCCATCTCATCAGAGTCACGTTGTGCTAGGTAATCGTTAACTGTAACAACATGTACACCTTTACCTTCTAAAGCATTAAGGTAAGCTGGCATGGTTGCAACTAAAGTTTTACCTTCACCCGTCCTCATCTCAGCAATACGTCCGTGATGCAAGATGATTGCACCTATTATTTGAACACGGAAATGCTTAATTCCCAGAACACGCATGGCTGCTTCCCTAACAACAGCATAGGCCTCTGGTAAAATATCATCTAGGGTTTCTCCGCCGCTTAAACGGTTTTTGAACTCCTCAGTCTTTGCTTGAAGCTGCTCATCCGTGTAGCCTTGCATCGCCTCATCAAATGCTTCTACCGCATCTGCAATATGGTCAATCCTTTTTATCTCCCTTTGGCTATGTGAACCAAAGACTTTATTAAATATTGATTTCAATAACTCCACCTTCTTCATTGGGATTTTAATTATTTTTCTATTTTATTTGTATTAAGTAATTTTAGTATCTAGTATTTTAAATAATATATGCCTATATTATTCCACCATATTTAAGTATAACAAAAATTGTATCTATTTACAACTAACTTATACATCCAATATTTGTGTTACAAAAAAAGAGGCAGATAAGTACTTTTTAAGGCGCACAACTTCCGTTGAAAAGCCCCAAAAAGTACTTATCTACCTCACTATTGTCACTAAGGAAAGTAGTATTTCCCTATTATTGCTTCACCGCACCATCTGAAACACCTTTAACAATATATTTTTGTAGGTACAGGAAGATAATTATTATCGGAATTATTGAAACAAAAACTGCTGGGAATATTAGCTCCCATGGATTACCATACTGGCCTGAAATCATCTTTGCAAAGTAAAGCTCCAGGGTTAATGTTTTCATTTCCGAGTTACCAATAATCAAAAATGGTAGCAAGTAGTCATTCCATATCCACATGGAGTTTAGAATAATAACTGTTGCCGTTGTAGACTTCACTAATGGAAATACAACATGAAAAAACACTTGCATAATATTAGCGCCATCAATAACTGCTGCCTCTTCTATGGATGTTGGTACACTTTTAATAAAGCCATGGTATAAAAACACTGACATACTAAGCCCAAATCCACCATACATGAATATCAATCCCAATATATTTTTGAGTCCCATTTTTTCAAATAAGTTTAGTAGCGGGTACATAACAGATTGAAAAGGGATTAGCATAGCTGCTGTAAACATTAAAAGCACCACATTTGACATCTTGGTTTTATTTCTAACCATAATCCACGCTGCCAAAGAAGATACAAGCACAATCAATCCTACAGATGCTACTGTAATAACTACCGTAATCCCTAGTGCTCTAAAGAAATTTATGGAATCTATAGCTTCTAAAATATAACTAAAATCCCAGGTTGTTGGAAAGGCAATAGGTGTACTAATTATTTCGGAATGGCCCTTAAATGAGTTAATAAGTAAGAAGGCAAGTGGGGCTAATGTATACACCGATAATAATATCAATACCACATAAATAATAGTTTTAGTAATTCTATCTTTCATAGTAATTACTTTGGATTCTGACATTACATTTCCACCTCCCGCTTTTTAGTAATTGATACTTGAATCAATGTTACCGTTGCAATTAGCACAAAGAATATAACCGCCTGAGCTTGAGCCTGGCCATAATCTGGCGGATTGGTTTCTTTTACTGTCCTTAAAATCTGCATAGCTAACATCCTAGTACCAAAATCACCATCTGTTAAGGCTATGTTTGCATCTAATAGCTTAAAACAATTTGCAAGTGTCATGAAAAACACAACTGTAAAGGCTGGCATTAACATCGGTAATGTAATAGCCTTAAACTTTTGAAACGGATTAGCACCATCTATTTCAGCAGCCTCATACAAATCATGGGGGATATTATTTAATCCATTTATATAAATAATCATCATATACCCTGCCATTTGCCATGTAACTAACATGGCAAGGGCAAATAGAGACTTGGTATTATTTTGTGTCATATTCGTTAAAAACGGAATACTTATTATACCACCTTCTGCGAATAGTATTTCGGAGAAGATGATTTGAAAGATAAACTGCCAAATAAAACCTAAAGCTAAACCACCTAATAAGTTAGGTAAAAAGAAAATTGTTCTAAAAATATCAGCACCTTTACCAATGTTTGTAATCATTAATGCTAGGCCAAAGGATACTATATTAACTGATAGAACCGCTATAACTGTAAACTTTACTGTATAAACAAATGCTGCTTGGAATTTAGGATTAGTAACTGCATTAATATAATTATCAAACCCCACCCATGCCTCAAACACATTACTCCCACCTGCAAAATATGTGCCCTTCCACCCTGCAAATGAATATAAAACACCCATTATAAACGGAATCATAATTACAAATAGGAATAAGATTACAGCCGGTAGCACTAATGGGGTAAACCATTTCTTATAGTATTTTTCCATATCCTAATCTCCTCCCAACTTTAGTCCTACCTCAACTCTTTCCACTGCTCAATAGCGTAATCAGCTATTGCTGCATAATCTTCTGCTGTCCATGCCCCTTTTGTTAAGTATGATTCCATGATTTTAAGTCCTACCACATCACCAGTAAATCCTCTAGGAGCACCAGCATATGCGTTTGTAATAGTTTTACCATCTTTCATATAGTCAATGATAGAATCACCTAAGCTATTACCAAGTGTTACAGTTGCTGGATCTGCATTATAAGGTATAAACGCCATATCTTCTATTATGAACTTTTGTCCTTCTGGTTTTTCGTTTAACCATACCAAGAATTCTTGAGCCATTTCTTGCTCTTCTTTACTTACCTTTGCATTAATTGCATAGTAGTTAGGCACAAAAACTGGAATAGAACTGTTCATATGATCTACTGTTAAACCATCAACTTGAATATCTGAGGCCTCAAAAGGAAACTTCACAGGTATAAATGTCAATGTGTCAACAATATCAGGATTTGCTTTTTCTATATTTGTATAAGCCCAGTTACCTTGCTTTAAAAATACTGCTTTACTATCTGCAAACTTTTGAACTGATGGATCATATCCGTTAGTTGTTGAGTTAATAAACTCTGGACCACGCTCTAAAGGACCATCTGTTCCTGCAGTATGTGATGATTTTAAATCAATAACCTGTGCATATGCTTCAAACGCACCTCTCATACCTTCAACTTGCTCATCTGTCGCTGCATCTGTTGCTGCCGGATTTGCAAAAGCTGTATCTATAGCAATATTCATTAAGTGGTCACCATAAGTCCATTTTTCAGCACCTGCAACAGAAAATACTCCAGTTAATTCCACTGCTTTACCTGTTTTTTCAGCTACTAAATCGTAAGATGTTCCATTTAGTGTCATGCTTCCTGCTGCCCCTTGATGAATATAAGTATCTATAGCTCCTACCATAGCCTCAAATTCTTCGTAGCTAGCTTCCCTTAAATCCGCAATGAAAGCATCTACTTTATCATCCCCAACTAAAGCTGCTAGCATCTCTGTATCTGCAATATATCCATAACCTTCTACATTATATGGAATACCAAAACTGTTGCTTCCGTCAGATGTTAGTCTAAGGCCTGGTGCAACTGCATCATGCATAGCTTTGAACTCTGCATTCGTAGCATCCTTAAGGTCTAATGCAAAGCCACCCTCTTCCCATTCAACTAACTCTTGAATATTCATAATGGAAAAAATAGCTGGTTTAGCCTTCGAATTCATCTCAGCCCTTAAAGTTTCTGAACTATCAGTCCCTGATCCTAGTGAGAATGTTTTAACTTTAACCCCTGTCTCAGCCTCGTAAGCTACCGCTGCAGCTTCTAAAGCATCCGCTGACTCCCCCTTTGTATTAAACATATAAATATCGTATTCCTTAGGTTTTGAACATCCCGTAATAGTTGCTGCTAATAATACGGCTGACATACCTAACGCTGCTATTTTAGCCATCTTTTTCATAATAAATCCTCCTTATTTTGTCTACTTTTTAATTTTAACTTTAATTTTCTTTCGCTTTCTTAATTTTAATGATAAGTCATTTGTTATACTTTGTCAACCGTTTTCATACGCTTTGTATGTTAACTTTTAAAATAATATGTTATACTATATAAACATATCACCTTTTCTCATAAATTACTTATTTTTATCTATGCACTATACACTACGAGTATATACTATATCTATCGTACATTTGCATTATTCTATTTATTTCAGTTTACCAATGGTATCGTTTTCATTTTTATGTTACAATGTAAACAAATTAAATTCTATAAGGAGGTTTTTATGTCTGCTAATATAAAAGATGTTGCCAAAAAGGCCGGCGTATCTATCACAACAGTCTCACGAGTTCTTAACAACCATCCCAACGTTAGCGAGAAAACTAAACTCCTCGTTACCAATACTATGGAGGAACTCAATTACTATCCTCATCAGATAGCAAGAGCATTATCAAAGAAGCAATCATTCCTAATTGGCATGCTTGTTCCCGATTGCTCTAATCCTTTTTTCTCTGAACTTATAAAATATGTGGAATTAAATGCTCAAGAACACGATTACAGACTACTAATATGTAATTCATTAAATGATATGGAAAAAGAATTGAAATACGTTTCGATGCTTAGACAAAACCGGGTAGATGGCATTATCATCGGAAGCCATACTCTAGACCTAGATTATTATAAAAACCTAAATGCTCCCGTTATTACATTTGATAGGTATATTGACGATAGTATACCTTATGTGACTTGCGATAACTATCATGGGGGGCAGTTAGCTACCAACTATTTAATAAGTCACGGCTGCAAGAGCCTACTGCATATTTCAGGTGCACCAAACCTAAATAGCTTTGTAAACCGTAGATCTGAAGCTTTTAAGGTAACTTGTATAGATAATAATATACCCTTCCAGATAATGGAGCTTGACCACACCAACCTAACATATGAGTACTATTATAACTTTATTACAAAATATGTAACTAAGGTGCTTGGTGATATAGATGGCGTGTTTTGTAGCAGTGATCTCCTAGCCTACGCCCTTTATGTATACTGTCAAAATAATGGAGTTAATGTGCCTCAGGACTTGAAAATAATAGGCTATGATAACGATTCCTTTGTTAGAACTTTGAAAACACCAAAGATTACAACTATATCCCAGCCCATAGAAAGCCTAGCAAATGCCCTCTGGGATGTAATGTTACAACTTATTGAAAATCCTAAACCCAGTGCCGAACACACACAAAATAGAATTGTTCCAGTTAGCCTGGTTGAAAGGGATACTGTTATTAAAACTTGTGAGGTAATACTATGAAAATATATATAGACGCTGATGGATGTCCCGTTGTAAACCTTACAACATCTATTGCCAAGGAATATAATATCCCTGTTACTATTGTTAAGAATTATGCCCATGAAATTACCAATGAATATGCTACCGTTATAACCGTTGATATAGCAGCGGATAGCGCCGACTATTATATTATTAATAACATTAAGAAGGGCGATATAGTTGTTAGTCAGGACTATGGAGTTGCTGCTATAGCCATCTCTAAAGAAGCTACTTGCATAACGCAAAACGGCCTAATAATATCCAATCATAACATTGATGGCTTATTGCACTCCCGACATATGAATCAACAACTACGGAAGAGTAAAAAGTACTACAGCAAGTTTAAAAAACGAACAAAACAAGATGACCTAAATTTTCAAAACCAATTATATTCATTAATAAACAAAAAAAGTGGCAGATAAGTCCCCACATACATCAGGCTGGGTATATCCTGTTTTGATGCCTTGCAACCAACAGTTGCCAGCATCAAAACAGGATATACCCAGCCCCTATTGTTTAGCCTTAGATATAATATGCGTCATAGTCCCCATGGGGCAATATACACACCAGGATCTTGGTTTATAGATTAACATGGTAACAATACCTAGTATAGTCGAAGTAAGCATCACACTAAAAAATCCAAAAGCAAATTGTGCAATCCAAGGTGCGACAAAGGATACATCCACCCAGTTCCATGGCAACTTAAATGTCCATAATAATGTAATGGCCTTTCTTAAACTATTTTGCTGACTTAACACTAAGCTAGTTATGTATAGCATATTTGAAAACATAGTTAGGAAGAAGGCAAGGAAACCGTATCTAAAGGCATTACTTCTAACAAACTTCGGAAGATCCTTTCCTTTTGATAATTTATACTTATTCCCCAAAAGATTAAGAAGCTGCCCCCTACCACAATAGTTATTACAATAAGACTTGCCTTTCCCACCTAAGGACATGGCTAATGGCACAATAAAACATATCATACCAAGCCAGGCAAATATTATATTGAAAAATCCTAATAATAAGTATGCAGCTGATACCATCCACATGTAGTCAAATATATTTCTTTCATCCTTACTCATAGCCTAACTCCTCCCTCGAAATTATCTCTATAACTGATGCCGGACATATCTTGGCACATTTACCACAGCCTATGCATTTATCTGTATCTACCTTTGCATAGACCCCCCTCATTATTGTAATAGCACCAAACTTACACTCCTTAACACATGCACCACACGCCACACAATAATCCCTATCCACCTGAGCTATTCTCTTAGATTTCTTTTTTGCTACTGTTTTCATTTTATCTCTCCTTTCAATCCGTACCATTATATCACATTATAGCAATGTTTGCATGTATATTTTTTATGACTTAAATTGATTTATTTTGACCCATTAACATCTTATTTGTTGACTTTAATTTTAATATCTATTATTATATCTATGTAGGAAGTATAAATTAATTTAAATTCAAGGAGGAATTATGGACAATAATACTATAATGACTTATATCGATCACACTCAACTAAAGGCAATTTCTACATGGGATGACATACAAATATTATGTGATGAGGCTATTAAGTATAAAACTGCTTCAGTATGCGTGCCACCATCATATGTTAAACAAATTCATGATAAGTATGCTAACGATATTAATATTTGCACGGTAATAGGCTTCCCATTAGGATACAATTCTACAATCATCAAAGTTAATGAGGCTAAGGCCGCTATCGAAGACGGTGCCCGTGAAATTGATATGGTTATTAATATCGGTGATGTTAAAAATGGTAATTTTGATAAAGTTTTATATGAGATTAAAGAAATACGTAAGGCTACGGAAGGTTATATTTTAAAGGTTATTATCGAGACTTGTTATTTAACTGAAGAAGAAAAGATAAAAATGTGCGAAATAGTAACTGAAGCAAAGGCTGATTATATCAAAACATCCACAGGCTTTGGAACTGATGGCGCAACAATGGGAGATATTCTTTTATTTAAAAAGCATATTGGCCCTGATATAAAAATTAAGGCAGCTGGTGGTGTTAGGACTATCCAGGACTTATCTAACTTTATCGAAGCTGGTTGTAGCAGGATAGGAACTAGCTCAGCAATCAAATTACTAGCTGGTGATAGCGCTGATTCCTACTAAGCAAGGTATTGATTAGCTCCAAAAGATAGGAGGCGAATAATATTTTTACTATGGAGAGGGAACAGTTAATATTAGATTTTCTAAATAAAAAAGGACTAATATCAACACAAGATTTATGTGATTTGGTAGGCGTTTCTATCTCAACTATACGTAGGGATTTAAACTCAATGCATGATAAGGGGCTTCTTATAAAAACCCATGGTGGCGCAAAACTAAACCCTATTTCAAATAACTCCCCCGTTATCAGCGACCCGTATTTAACTGAAAAAACAGCTATTGCTAAGGCAGCTGCATCCATGATTTATCCGGATGAGATTATTTTTCTAGGTTCAGGTGTTACCTGTAATATACTAGCAAGCAAAATAAAACACATTAACAACCTTACAGTTGTGACAACTAGCGTGGACGTTATAAATATACTGGCCCATTCGCCTGTATCATTAATATTGCTCGGTGGTGATATTCATGTAGGAAAAAATCACGTGGAAACACTAGGGGAATATACATTAGATATCCTAAATAATATGTTTTTTGACAAAGCATTTTTCACTGTAAATGGTATAGATCAGGAATTTGGTTACTCAATATTAAACAGGAAGCAGATCCCCCTATACCAACATCTACTTACACATAGTAGCAATTGTTATTTAATAATTGATTATAGTAAGTTTGATCACCTTGCATTTTCAAAGTTGTTTAATTTAGATGAGGTTCATAGTGTTATAACAGATAATAAAATACCACAAAAGTATTTAGATATCTATAAAGAAATCAATACTAATGTGGTCATTGCACCATAATGGTAGGAATGGAGATGGCATATTCAACACACACGACTTAGGTCGCAAAAGTGTTGAATATGCCATCTCCATTCCACTATTGTTACTGCTGTGCTGAATATACCACCCATATACTATTTAACACCTATTTTTATGCTGATGTTGGGGTGTTTAGTCTTGATAGGCCCCGTTTAATAAATATTATTCCTGTAATTGCTGATATAAGGTCAGTTACCGGATAGGTTATCCACGCCCCTGCCATACCTGATATTTTTACCAGAATAAGAACAATAGGTATAAATAATAATAGTTGTCTATAAATAGATAAAAAGAAACTTGTTTTCGCCTCGTTAATTGCTTGGTTATAATAAATCGAAACATAATAAATGCTTATAACTGGGAAAATCATAACTGTCGTTCTAAATGCTTTAACTGTTTCTACTAGTATATCCGCTTCTTTTATAAAACTTCCAAATATCTGATTTGTAAAAATCATCATAACAGCCCATATAGCTATACATGTAATTGAGGCTGTTTTAATTGTTACAGCCACAACTTCTTTGAGCTTTTTATGGTCCCCTGCTCCGTAGCTATAAGACGCTAACGGTTGCATTCCCGAGCTAATTCCAATCACGGTAATATACATAAACATAGATATTTTTGTAATAGCCCCTATAATTATAATAGCCATATCACCGCCATAAGGCAGTAATATGTTGTTTAATAACGCTATCACTATGGCATCTGATATCTCTACTATAAAAGTAGCAAACCCGATAGCCAAAATAGATTTCCATATAGTCATATTAAAATACAACTTAATTTTTAATCCGATATCTTTCCCATGCACCCACATCTTATAGGCTGCGTATCCAAACCCTAATATTTGGGATAGTACTGTAGCAATGGCAGCACCTACCACTCCCATACCAAATGCCCCTACCAGTAAATAGTCAACTACGGCATTTGTAACTGCACCGATAGAAAGCGCTATTACTGTCACCTTGGGATTACCTAGGGATATAATACAATAACCCAGAATATTAGTGAAACTCAGGAACAGGCTACCTATTAATATAATATTTATATACTCTTCTACAAGGGGAAATATTATATCACTGGCCCCTAAAAAATAAAATATTTCTGTCCTAAATAGGAAAATCACTATTGGCAGAACCATAGAAACTATAAGTCCTAAAGTAATAGCATTGCCAATGCTTTCGTTTACCCTCTTGTAATTCTTCTCACCTAATGATCTTGCCACAGAGGTTGATGCACCAACACCAATCATCAAAGATGCAGCTATAAATAACCTTTGGATTGGAAATGCTATGCCCAAAGCCCCTACTGCATTTGCCCCCACGTACTTACCAAGAAAGAATGTATCAACCATATTATAAAGCTCGGCTACTAATATGGTAAATACCCCTGGTATTGCAAACTTCATTAGGAGCTTTAAAACATTCTCTTCTGCAAATACATCTTGTTGTCCACTCACATTATCACTCCTATATATTAAATGTTTTTATATGTATTTATTAAACTAATATTACGCACAAAAATAAGATAACCACCCTCTGCATTTAATCCAAATACAAGGAGTGGTTATCTATTTGCTTCTAATCCACCTATAAAACATACTTCTTCTAATATAAAGCATTTCCTTCCTTTACAAACTTACTAAATCACTTTCAGTAATTTGCTTTCTACTTCTACCATTCCTGACACTAACAAATACTTGTTATTTCTTTTCGTTCTTTACAACTTACTAATCCTAATAACTAAACTTGTAAACATTGTACTTAGTACTAATAATTTTCCAAATCTAAATCATTTATAACCTAAAGTGGATTAGAAACTGTTACGAAGAGTGTTTCTTCGTATCTTTATTATAGCACAATGTAATTAAAAAGCAAGCCTTTTTTTATATTTTTTTAAATATAAATAGGCTTGCATATCCGCACCAATAAACTGGAATTTAAAGTTCTTTTTCGATAAAGTGCATTGGATAAGTATTCCAGTACTTCTTATAAACCCGTTCATTCTGCCCGTCAAAATTTAATTGGTACATTCTAAATATAACCAATA
>CAYUEJ010000009.1:0-4619 GCA_964442565.1 uncultured Candidatus Epulonipiscium sp. | reverse complement strand
ATAACCAATAGGCACATTATCTGTTTTTAAACAGATAGCGTATTTATACCCATTCTCCAGTTCATATGCCTTTTGATATTTATCTTTGTAGAACGACTCAGCTTCTTCTAATGATTTTAATGGAAACCACGGTAAATAGGTATTCACTTCTTCATCCTTATAGATATTGAATAGGGCTTCAATATCACTTTTATTGAATTTCCTTAATATTAATCTTTCAGTTTCTAATATAGGTGTATTATAATTCTTCAAAGTTGGTTCCATTAATAATCTCCCCCAAAAGTTCTTCCTTCATTTTTTCTTTCCTATGCATTTGATGATTGATTGCAACTCGCCTTATTTATTAATATTTGAATTCTCGGCAAAAACTTTATATCTAAAAAGGGTTGATCAAGATTGATCAACCCTAAACTATATATCTTATCTATATTACTATTGCTCTCATACTTAATGTAATTTGTTTCATTATAATCTAATCCTCTAAAATCATTGTTTCCATTAAATTGATATAATCTATGGTGTTTTCTTTTGTTGTCGTAGGCATTGTGATTTTTACATCTTCATTAATCTTATTAATTGTACCATCATATGAAATGGATAGTTTGAAAACTGGTGTTGGCATTGCCGCCACAGCTTCATTTTCTTCTATTTCCGCAGCCATAAGATTCACAAATTGTTTTGTATCAATTATAAAATCCATCTTACCTGTTTCGCTTACAAAGTATCCATCTTCATTGATGCCAAACGTAATACGAATGCCATCTTCTCCAAGAATGGTTAACTCTTCCATCTTGTCAAAAAACTCTTGAGCCTTTTTAATCCTTTTTGCGCTATTTCCAACGAATGATAATTCTTCTGGCATCTCTTCCCCAGACATATCCATAAGCTCAGTCATATACTCTTCAAATAATGGCATTATATCTTCATCTTGTAACATTGTAATTGTGGTATATTTAAGAAATTCTTTAAAGGAATCATTATCAAATGCAACTTCGTAGTATTTGATGTTCTCTTCATTGACTATTTTATCATCTAGCTTAGTTACAACAGGATGATTAAAATTATAGTCCTTAATATAAGCCATAAGTGCATCTGTAAATTTCTTTTGATACTTCATTGCTATATCCATCGTTGCATCAAAGTCCATTTGTTCTGGCATATCTTGTCCTGAATTAGTCATAGCTTCATTAATTGTATCAAAATCTAGCACAATATATTCTTTGTCAACTGCACCAGGTATAAAGCTCATTAGCATTGAGGGCAGTTTAAAGACTTCCTTCAAAACTAGCTTATCACCACTCATATCCATGTCAACCCAAATTGATGAATCAAAATTCATATCGTTTAATAGAACATTTGCATCGATTTGAGCTTTAGCTACTGTTTGGTCTTTATTTGTAACAGATTTCTGGTTTAGTGATAATTTCATGTTATTAATCTGACTTGCAATTCCATCAAACATCACTTGTGATTCTTCATCAAGCCCTTCGGCGCTTAAGTTAAACGCTATATCACTTGTACTTTCTGAGCTCAATATTTCTTGACTTTTAATAAAAGCATCTACGAATTCTTTGTCTTCTTGACTACATCCCGTAAATAAAGTTGCAATCATTAATACCGCTAATAGTACCGATATTTTTTTGTACTTTTTCAACTAAATCCCCCCTGTTTTATGTATCTTATACGCTTACAGTTACCATGTATTATTTTAACATACTATTCAGTCTTTCTCAATGTTTTTCTTACTGTAGCCCTGCTGATTTATTTATATTAAACATGTTATCACCCTTATGGGATTTTACGTTAGGACTTGGTAGCCACTGGTAGATAGGATACTTATGGCATTATTTATTTCTGTATCTTTAACCAGAATATAGTCTGTGTCGTATGTGGAAATAGCAAATATACTGATTTTATTATTGGCTAATAATGTGCTGATAGCTGACAGGATACCAACTAGAGAAAAATCTAGTGGTCCCTTGACCTGTAGGATTCTCCAATCTTTTTCTTGTGTAATCTCTTTTGGAACATTTTCTTCTAGGCACACGATAGATAATTCATCCAGGGTCCTTGTTATGGAAACAAATCCATTGTCACCTATCCAGCTAGGAATCTTCTCATTACTATCTAATCTGCAAACAGAGAACTTTTCTTTTAATAATTGCATTGTTAGCATATTGTTTTCCTACTTTCTTCCGTCTATTACTAAACTGTGATTACTTTATCATAACTCATCATCATTGAAACGATTTCAGCCATATCAGACCTTCGGCCTACTTTTACCTTATCTTTAAGGCCATAAAAATCAATGCATGTGCCACATGCAATAATCTCTACTCCATTCATGGCTAATCCATCTAATGCATCTAAAACAAATGATCCTTTGGCGAGTAATTTCACCCCACCGTTATAACAAATAATTGTATCCGGCAGTTCTCCCCCTGCCCAAAGCTTTCTCAGGAATGCTCCTAATAAGGTTCTTCCTAACTCATCGCTACCTTCTCCAAAGTACTCACTATTTATAACAACTGCTGTTTTCATGACATTCCTCCTGATTGTGAACATAGGTCAACCAATCCATCTAAAGCCTTTCCATAATGTAGTAATTACCAACGCAGCATTCCCATGACACTACTTACTACAGATTTAACACCTTCAGAAACTTTAGATGCAAATGTCTTTGCAGTATTTGCAATTTTTTTACTAGTGTTATATATACTTTCACCAAATCTAGATCCTCCCATATATCCAACTGCACCACCAATAAATCCACCTATCACTGGCCCTACTACTGGAATCATTCCAAGTGCCGTCATTCCAATAGCTGATGATGTAGCCCCCCATCCTATTCCATATATTATTGCTGTCGATGTTCTTCCCATTCTATCTAATCCTTGTGTCATAGTTAATTCACTATTAGCTACCTTTCCTAGTATTTTAACATTTTCAATCCCAACACAAACGATATTAGTGATTACTCCAATCGGTGTGCTTTTAGGTAAAATAGAAATCGCTCCTTTTTTCACCCCAACTTGAACTGCCCCTATTGCAGCAGCTTTAAGTCCTGCATCAGTACCTGTGTTAAGGGCAAGTTCTATCATTTCATCAGCCTCAAAACTTTCACCTGACATAGCTCTATGTGCCATATTAAATCCAGTTGTTATAACTGCTGCCTGTATACCTGCTACTCCAGCATTCTTAGCTATATTTCTTGTTAGTTCTTTTGTTTTGAAGTGATTCCAATCCTCATCAATTATAATTCTTTCTTGTTGAAAACTTAGCTGCTTTTCTTTTACTTCATCTTTTCTAAGTGGATTACTAGCTATCTTTATTTTATCAGTTCCACCAATGGAGCTGCCTATACTCTTCGTTGGAAACGCTTTTCTTATCTCATCTAGCTGTTCAGGTGGTACAACGAGTCTTTGATTATTATAATTGCCTTTTTTTATCATTCTTATTGTATCTTGAGCTGTAGCACCATATTTCATTTGGTATTGATGAATAATCTTACCATTTTTATCACGTATTACAGCATCAAAAGAATTCTGGCCATATGTTTCACCTGATTTTGGCACTAAAACTTCAGCTTTATAACTACTTTTATCAAGTTTTGCATTCATATTAAATGTATTCACATGATACTGTTCTGCCATAAATCCATCTAAATTCATATTTTGGTTAATACTGCCATCCATGTTCGTTATAACTCGTAACATCTGAGCATTTGAATTTTCAATTGATTCATTTATTAAACTTAAATAATTCCCGTACTCATTGATACTTTGTCCCACTGTGGCTTCCTGAACCTGTTTAGAAAACCAATTTTCCTTGCTACCACCATTTTCAATTACATCATTTATATCTTTTAAGCTTTTGTCAAAGCTTTCCACCTCATTAAAGCAATCTTCCCCCAACTTATCTACTTGACAATCATTTAACTCTGGAAGTTCAACTGCAAATTGATTTTTCAACCAGTCCTTATCACTTATATTTTTTTCTTTATTCCTATAAGAATTTAAAAATCGTTTTAAAATAACTAATAATTCATCAGCACTTTTATCATCAAAACCTTCTATTGTTAAACTTCCAGTTTGAATCTCACCATCGTTAAAATTCATATATCATTCTCCCCTCTAATCCATTTGTTGTGAGCTAAAAAGAAGCATTCTTAAATCTTTGTTTTTCATACTCCTTAGATATTTTTTCAAGGGAGTCCTTCATGGTTTCAGAAATAGAATGGGTACTCTCTATAGTTTCTAATAAATCACTTGTTGTTAATTCCTGTTTTCTTGCCACAAAAACTGTCTCTATACTATCTTTTACTACCCCTTCAATATCAGCCCCACTGTATCCCTTCGTTCTTTTTACAAGTTCATTTATATCTATCCTTGATAAGTCAGATTTCCTACGTTTTTCTATATGTATTTGAAATATCTTCTTACGCTCTTCATCGCTGGGTAATCCTACATAAAATATTTCATCAAACCTTCCTTTTCGCGTTAATTCAGGTGGTAATTTTAAAATATCATTTGCTGTAGCTACAACAAATGATGCACTGTTTTTTTCTTGCATCCAAGTTAAGAAATTACCAAATAATCTAGTCGTTACTTCTGCCCCAC
>CAYUEJ010000008.1:2455-16212 GCA_964442565.1 uncultured Candidatus Epulonipiscium sp. | reverse complement strand
GTAAAGTTGTTGCTATATCTTGCTGGGACAACGGAGATAAAAAGGCTTATACATTTAGAAAAGCAGACGGTCTAGATATCGAAAAATTAGTCGAAATTACAGATATTTATGGAACAATAGATAAGGAAAAGGCAAAAGCCTTAGGATGTGAAATCCTACCAGGTGATGTATGGATTGAACAAGACGTTGATATTCTTATACCAGCAGCCTTAGAAAATCAGATTACTATTGACAATGTTAATAAGATTAGTAAGCAGGTTAAGGTAATTGCCGAGGCAGCCAATGGGCCTATGACACCAGAAGCCGATGAGGTAATTAGAAAAAGTGATATCTTCTTAATACCAGATTTCTTGGCTAATGCAGGTGGGGTGACTTGTAGTTACTTTGAGCAGGTTCAGTGTAATATGAACTACTTCTGGGAAAAAGACGAGGTACTAGAAAAACTTGATACTAAAATGACATCAGCATTTAAGGCTGTTTACAAGCTGTCCAAAGATAAGGATTTATTTATGCGTGATGCAGCTTATGTAATAGCTATTGACCGTGTAGTAGAAGCTGTAGAAAAACGTGGCTGGGTGTAGGAGTGTCATGTAGGATGTTTTCAACATATACTAGCAGCTGAAGGGTGCCATGTATCATATTTTCAACACACACAACTTGGGTTGTAAAAGTGTTGGAAACATGATACATGGCACAGTCATTTTATTATGGTATAATAGTTTATATGACGATATATATTTAGAGAGGGATTATTATGTATAAAATTGTAGATAAAAAGGTTTTAAATAGTGCAGTTGAGCAGATGGTAATTCATGCCCCTTTTGTTGCTAGAAAGTGTGAGCCAGGGCAGTTTATTATCTTAAGGGTAGATGAAGAGGGAGAGAGGGTTCCTTTTACAATTGTAGATTATGATAGGGAAGCCCAGACTGTAACAATCATATACCAGGTTATGGGATACTCTACCCAGATGCTAGCTAAAAAGAATATTGGAGATAAACTTTGTGATTTTGCAGGGCCTCTAGGGGAGCCATCAAAGCTAGAAAGTCATAATCGTATACTAGGTATAGGAGGAGGAGTAGGTGCGGCACCCCTATATCCACAGGTGAAAAAGCTTACTAAAATGGGTGTAAAGTGCGATATAATACTTGGGGGACGCTCTGCAGAATTTGTTATTTTGGAAGAGGAATTTAAGGCCTTAGGGTGTAAGGTATATGTAGCAACAGATGATGGGACTAAGGGAGTTAAGGGCTTTGTAACAGATATCCTTAAAGAACAGTTAGATAAAGGTGAACTTTATGACCAGGTCATTGCAATAGGACCACTTGTTATGATGAAAGCAGTTGTGGATGTAACAAAGCCTATTAATCTTCCAACTACAGTATCTTTGAACCCTATAATGGTTGATGGAACAGGAATGTGTGGTGGTTGCCGTGTAACTGTTGGCCAGGAGACAAAATTTGCATGCGTAGATGGGCCGGAGTTTGATGGTTTGTTAGTAGATTTTGAAGAAGTTATTAGTAGGCAGGGTATTTATAAAAAGAAGGAAGCGCATGCTTGTAGAATTGGGCTTGGAGGTAAATAAAAATGGCAAACATGAGTTTACAAAAGGTAGCAATGAGGGAGCAAGACCCTACAAAAAGAAACCAAAATTTTAATGAAGTTGCACTTGGATATACAAAAGAAGAGGCCATGGAAGAAGCAACAAGATGCCTAGATTGTAAGCAACGTTTTTGTGTTGTAGGCTGCCCTGTAAATGTTCCTATACCGGAATTTATCCAGGCTGTTATTGATGAAGATTTTGTAAGAGCCTACGAAATAATTATATCTGAAAATGCCCTCCCAGCTATTTGCGGAAGGGTCTGCCCACAGGAAAATCAGTGTGAGGGTAAATGTATAAGAGGACGCAAGGGTGAGCCAGTTGCTATTGGTCGCTGGTATTACATGTGCTGGGGAACTTGCAAAGATGGGATATGAGGTTACTATATTTGAAGCTCTTCATGAGCTTGGTGGGGTTTTAATGTATGGTATACCAGAGTTTAGGTTACCTAAAGATTTGGTTCAAAGAGAAATTAAAAAAGTTATTGACCTTGGTGTTACTGTGCACAAAAACGTGATTGTCGGCAGATCAATTACGATAGATGAATTAGAAGAAGAGGGCTTTCAGGCTGTCTTTATTGGAAGTGGGGCTGGTCTACCAATATTTATGAATCTTCCTGGAGAAAACTTAAACGGAGTGTACTCAGCAAATGAGTTTTTAACAAGATCAAACTTAATGAAGGCATATTTGCCAAATTCATTAACGCCTATTACGGTTGGTAAAAGGGTTGCAGTTGTAGGCGGTGGTAACGTAGCTATGGATGCGGCAAGGACTGCAAAACGAATAGGTGCTGAGGAAGTATATATTGTTTACCGAAGAGGGGAAGAGGAGCTACCAGCAAGACTTGAAGAAATCCATCATGCAAAGCAGGAGGGTATTATACTTAAACTTCTAACAAATCCAATAGAGATTATAGGGGAAAATGGTTGGGTTAAGGCATTAAAATGTGTTGAAATGGAGCTTGGGGAGCCTGATAGTACAGGTAGGAGAAGCCCTAGAGTTAAGGCAGATAGTGAACATATAATACCTTTAGAAACAGTTATAATAGCCATAGGACAAACGCCAAACCCCTTAATTAGACAAACTACGACAGGCTTAGATACCCATAGCTGGGGTGGTATTATAGTTCATGAAGATACAATGGAGACAAGTAAAGATGGGGTATATGCTGGTGGAGATGTAGTAACAGGTGCAGCAACAGTGATCCTTGCAATGGGGGCTGGAAAAAAGGCAGCCATATCTATTGACAAACAATTTGAAAAGTAAAGTCACTATATTACTTTCAAATTATGCATATTTAGACTATAATAAGGATAGGGTTTAAGGTAGTGCTAATACAAACCAAAATAGAAAAGAAGGATGATACTATGCGAAAGACTACTTTATCAATTTTTGAATGTAAACCAGGGATGAAGACAGCAGAGGAAATTCATAATGATAATGGTGTTGTAATGGTTGCAAAAGATACAATACTAGATCGCCAAATATTAAATAGAATAGAGAGTCTAGGAATTTTAGAAGTAGAAGTATACTTAGAAGACGACGAAGACCTCAAGAAAAATCGTAAAAGAAATATTTACAATAAATATGAACAGAACGTTGAAGATATGAAACAAATTATGACTGGAATATCCGCAGGCAATCCTATAGATATAACAAAATTAAATGAAATTAAGGATACTATATTATCTGGGATATATTCAAGTAGTGATATTGTAGGACCACTATCTCTAACACCTGATGTAAAAAAATACATTTACACTCATAATATTAATGTATCATTTTTAGCAATGACCCTTGGTAAATGGATGGAGTGTAGTGATCGTACGATTAAGCGGCTTGTGCAAGCAGGATTATTGCATGACATAGGTAAATCAAAGATTCCGAATGAAATTCTGGATAAACCAGGCGAATTAACCCAAAAAGAATTTGAGATAATTAAGCAACATCCAAGGCACTCCTATGATATATTAGATGAGGTAGAAGGGATACATAATGATGTACTATTAGGAATTCTAACACATCACGAAAGAGAAGATGGTACAGGCTATCCCATAGGAATAACCAGTGAAAAAATAAATCTAATCGGAAAAATCCTGGCCGTTGCTGATATTTATGATGCCATGACATCAGAAAGGGCCTATAGAAAAAGCCAAACACCATTCGAAGTTTTCGAACTTATGCAAAATGGATCCTTTGGAAAGCTTCACCCTGTTATATTAAACAAATTCATTAAAAATATGTCAGAGCACTACCGTGGTTCAAAGGTTTATCTAAGCAACGGTGAAGAAGGTGAAGTGGTATTTATAAACTACAATAAAATATCTAGCCCTATAGTTAATGTTAATGGGAAATTTATAGATCTAAGCCTAGAACGTGATATTAAAATTGAAAAAGTTTTAAAAAACGGAAACAAATTATAAAATATATGTATAATAAATCTTAAACTGCTAATAATAAGCTTGAATAACATCTTGCATTCAAAGGAGAATCCAAATGAAAAGACAAAAATTCGCAATATTATTAGTGGTAGTAGTTATGTCACTAGGTAGCGTTGGCTGTACTATGACACGTACAAATATACGTGATAAAAATAATACACAAACAGCACCTAGGAACCCTGTAGTACCAGATATTGTGCCAGATGTAGTACCTGATGTAATCCCAGATGCCCTAATACCTGGTGATAATAATGTAGGACCGAATACTACAACGCCAAGAACTAACGGTACAACGACTAACGGTACAACCAATAATAACAACTTAGAACAAGCTCCTGTAACACCGGGGAATAATACGAATAATACTGGTACTACAGGTACGAATGTTAGATAGGTTAGCGAAACAACCCTCATGTTAATTAAGAGGGTTGTTTTCATATGCACCTAAAAAAGTGATATAAAACTTAATAATATAATAAATGATAAGATAGGTGAAAAAATGAAAATTTTAATGGTTGCAGCCAATGCAAAATACATACACTCATCACTTGCACTTCGCTGCATACAAAAATACTGCGACAAGTACAAAGCAAATATAAAAAATTTAGAGCTAACAATTAATCATAACGAAAATGATGCCTTAAGAAGTATTTACGACGAAAAACCGGATATAATAGCATTTTCTTGTTATATTTGGAATATGGAGATGATTGACAAATTAATTCCGACACTAGCCAAAATACTACCTAATACCAAAATTATATTAGGTGGACCAGAAGTTTCCTACAATAGTGAAGAATTATTTGTTGAAAATCCTGATTTAGATATTGTTATAGAGGGTGAGGGTGAGGAAACCTGGTATGAACTTTTAGGGTGCTTTATAGATAATTCCAAGGACTTAAAACATATAAATGGGATTGTATACAAGGATTCTGATGGTAATATTAAAAGAAATCCAGCAAGAGCCCCTATGAATTTGAATAAAGTTCCATTTGTTTATGATGATATTGCCGAACTAGATAATAGGATTATATATTATGAAGCTACAAGGGGCTGTCCTTTTAGCTGTCAGTATTGCCTATCATCTATAGATGCAGGTGTTAGATTTTTAGATTTACCTAGGGTTTTTGAAGATTTACAAGTTTTTCTAGACCATAAGGTGAAACAGGTAAAATTTGTAGATCGAACATTTAATTGCAATATACAATATGCAATTGCAATATGGGATTTTTTAAAGAAAAATGATAATGGGGTGACTAATTTTCACTTTGAGATAGCAGCAGACTTACTAACAGATGAATCTATAGAGTTTTTAAAAGATACCCGTCCAACCCTTTTCCAATTTGAAATAGGCGTACAATCAACGAATGATGAGGTTTTAACCATCATTCAAAGAACTATGAAATTTGAGGAAGTTAGCCGCATAGTAAAAAAGATTAAATCATTTGGCAACATTCATCAACATCTCGACCTGATAGCTGGCCTACCTAATGAAGATATGGCATCATTTCGTAAATCTTTTAATGATGTAATGGAAATAAGGCCTGAGCAGCTACAACTCGGTTTTCTAAAAGTTCTTAAAGGATCAGGAATGCACCGGGATGCTAAAAAATACGGTTTAATATATAAAGATATTGCCCCATATGAGATTTTATACACCAATCACCTTTCCTACGATGATATGTTACGTCTACATGCATTAGAAGATATGGTGGATCGCTTTTATAATAGTGGTAGATTTGCCTATAGTCTCGAATACTTATTCACATTATTTGGTACACCATTTGATGCTGTGGATGCTTTAGCTATGTTCTGGGAAGAATGTGGATATCATAAAGTAAATCATAGTAAAAATGCTCATTATGATATTTTACTGGAGTTTGTTATGAAAAAAACACAGGCAAATATCACCCTTATGAAGGAATTAGCTAGATTTGACTTTTTCCTACATGAAAAACTTAAAAATATCCCCAAGAACCTCTTAACTATAGAACAGGATGATTATAAGGATAAGATAAGGGAATTTTACAAGGACGAAAGCAATATAGAGGAGCTTTTACCAGAACTTACATCTTACACCAGTGCACAAATTAGCCGTATGGCTCATATTGAGGTCTTTAGTCTAGATATCAGTAGCTGTGTTAAGACCTTGGATTTTGGGGTAGCCAAATCTAAGGTAACACCAATCCTCTTCAATTATCACGCCAGGGATGTGCTCACCAAAGACGCTAAGTGGACCGTGCTATGATTTGTCAGATGTATATCCCTTCGTTCATCTGCGGCTAGCGCCGAAGGATGCCCTTCGGGACATCATCTGCCAACCCTAGGACTATCCTCGCCACACTAGTGGGCGCTTCACCATCTTAGATCCTAGCCCCCCGGGCATAAGGTGTAGGCTAAGCAACTTTTGACGACAGAGGAAGTTGTGTTGCGTGTCTACACCTTATGCCCGGGGGGCGGGACTAAGTCAGCGCCCAACTTTTGACGACGGAGGAAGTTGTGTTGCGTGCCTACTTCCCATCCTGATTGTGGGCCAAATTTGTACCCCATAACCCAGGGATATATGATATAATTGGATGTGTTAGGCAACCCAATTTAGAATAGGTGAGAAGTTTGACAAATATACCAGAAGAATACAAAAGTCTTAATCCCAGCCAGCAAAAAGCCGTGCTAGCAGATGTAGGGACACAGATGGTTATAGCAGGACCCGGTTCAGGAAAGACACATGTAATTGTTAATAGAATTCATTACATGGTTAAGTACCTAAAAATACAGCCGAGGAATATACTTGTTATTACATTTACAAAAGCAGCGGCGGAAGAAATGAAAGAAAGATTTATGAGGATGAAAGATATTGAACCCCATGTAGGATCCCAAATATCATTTGGGACATTTCATGCTATATTTTTTAAGATGCTGAGAATGGTCTATGGGTATAGGGTGGATCAGCTGATTAGGGATGATGAAAAGTTTAAGCTACTCCAAAAAACTATGGAGGAACTAAATATAGAAGAGGAAGACCCTAAGGAATATATTGACAACTTTCTTAAAGAAATGGCCCTGATGAGGAATAATCTAATTCAGCTTAAATATTATCATCCAGATGGCATGCCGCAGGATGTCTATCATAACATGGTAAATAAATATGAAAGCTATAAGGCTAGGCATAATAAGATTGATTTCGATGATATGCTAACTCATTGTTATTATATGCTAAGTAATGAGCCAAAAATATTGGAATACTTTCAGGGTATGTTTCAGTATATATTAATAGATGAGTTTCAGGATATAAATAGGGTACAGTATGAGGTTATTAAGATGCTAAGCGCCCCCAAAAACAATATTTTTATTGTCGGTGATGATGATCAGAGCATATATAAATTTAGAGGGGCTAGGCCGGAGTTCTTAATTAGATTTCCTGAAGGATTTCCAGATGCTAAGCAGATTGTGCTTAACACAAATTATAGGTCTACAAAAAATATAATTAAGCATAGTAACAACCTTATCATTAATAATAAGGATAGATTTAACAAGTTAATGCAAACACCAAATAAAGATGGAACTGCGCCTATTATTATAAGATGCAGGGACACGGAAGATGAGTCTAAGCAGGTTGTTAGTCAAATAGCCAAATTTAATAAAGATGGCATAAGTTTTAATGAAATGGCTGTTATCTTTAGAACGAATATGCAGGCAAGGTCTATGGTAGATGCTTTAATGGATGTTAATATTCCTTTTTATTTACAAGATAGTATCCCGAGTCTGTACGAACACTGGATTACAAAAGACATACTAGCATATTTTAATCTTACAGAAAAACTTACAGATGATGCGTCTGTACTTAGAATTATAAATAAACCCAAGCGTTATATTAGCAAATCAATTATTGCCCAGGCAATAAAAATAAACAAACATGGGGTTTTGCGCGACTTATACAAGGTAAGGGAGTGCAAACCATGGCAACTTGACCGCATAGAGGAACTGCGTTTTCATCTTCAGCAACTTAGAAAAAAAAAACCTTATGATGGGGTTAAGTATATCAGGAAGGTAATAGGCTATGACGATTATCTACAGGAATACGCAAATTACCGTAAAATACCGACAAGCGGCATCGTAGAAATGCTGAGTGAGCTTCAAGAGGCGGCTAAAGGATATGAAACATACAATCAGTGGAGAAATCACATAGAAGATGTGTTGAAAGAGTTAAAGACTCAAAAAAATACTAATTATAATAAGGCCAAGAATAAACAAAGAAATGGTGTTGTACTATCTACAATGCATAGTGCTAAAGGATTAGAGTTTGAAGCAGTATTTATAATTGGTGTGGTAGAAGGTGTTGTTCCACATGCAAAAAGTAATGGCCCTGATGAGCTTGAAGAAGAGAGAAGATTATTTTATGTAGGAATGACAAGGGCCAAAGAATACTTATATATTTATATTCCAGAACATAAGTATGAAGGTAGGATAGAACAATCACGTTTTATAGATGAAATATTTCCAATAATTTAAAATAAAATATTCACAGGGGGAAGAGAATGTTTAGAATGACTAATAAAAACAGAAAGATATTTGCAGGTGTGATTGGAGGAATGCTAGCGCTTATTATGGTACTAGGAGCAGTAGCACCTATAATTATGGCTATGATGTAACTAAATATTATATACAGCATGTTTACTTGAAAATAATATCGGTGAGGGGGAGAAGAAATGCGAAATAGAAAATTAGCTTTGTTTATGGTGTCTATTTTGGTAGTAATTGCAGGGCTAGGCTCGGGAGCATATATATATATGTTTACTAAAATTAAAGATTTTGATGAAATTTTTAGAGCGGGAATATATGTTGAAGAAACATACATAGGTGGCCTTACGAGAGAGAAAGCCAAAGATGAAGTAACCAAAATGGTAACAACAAAGAAAGAATCAAAGAATATCACTCTTTTAGGTGATGATGAAGAAATTATTATCCCTTACGATAAGTTTAAAGCTAAGTACAATATCGATGAAATCTTAGATCAAGCATTTCTTATTGGGCATGAAGGAACTACAATTCAGCGTTTTAGAGATTTTACAAGTAAAGAAGTCCAAAAAGTAACATTTACACTTACGCGTTCATATGATGAAAAAATTGCAGAAGAGATAGTAAAAGAATATGCAGATAATTTTTATATAGCACCTACAGATGCAACAATGACAAGAGAAAATAAAAAGTTTATAATCACACCAGAAAAACCGGGTCAAGAACTTGATATTGAATCTACAGCTAAGCATTTAAATGATATATATAGCTTAGAGGAAGAAGGTAAAATAGAGGCTATTATTAGGGTTGTAGATGCAAAGAAAACATCATCATATTTTGATAATGTACAGACTCCTATATCGAGCTTTTATACAAGTTATGGTAATGCAGATCCAGATAGGAATGTTAATCTTTCAGTTGGAGCTGGGAAAATTAATACATCTATAGAACCAGGGGAAGTATTTGCACTATCAGATTATTTTGGAATCATTTCAGCTGATCAAGGCTTTAAAAACTCTAAAGTTATTTCTAATGGAGAGTTAGTGGATGGAATTGGTGGGGGCATATGCCAAGTTGCATCTACTCTTTATAACTCAGTGCTTTTAACAGATTTAAAGATTGTATCAAGGCAAAACCACTCATTACCTGTTGGCTATATACCCCTAGGTAGGGATGCCACTTATGCCAGTGGTTCGATAGACTTTAAGTTTGAAAATCCAACTGAGTATCCGGCATATGTTGAAAGTTATGTTGAAAAGAATAAATTATATGTAAATATATATGGGCATGAAAGTCTTAAACCAGATCATGATATAAAATTTGAATCTGTTGTTACAGAAGTTGTTTCAGCGCCAGCCCCAAAATATCAAAAAGATTCTAGTCTTGAAAAAGGCAAACAAGTACAACAAGTATCACCGCTCCAGGGCAAGAAAGTTGACCTATATAAATATACTTATAAGGATGGTAAATTAGTTGATAAAGTACTAGAAAATAAAAGTTATTATAGGCCAAGGGCAGCTATTATAAGAGTAGGAACGAAAGAAGTTCCACAAGAAGCACCACAAGTAGAACCAATAGTAGAACCAGAAGCCCCTCAACAAGCAGAAGCAGTTGTTGAGGAATCTAGCCAGGGGGATACAGCTGAGCAAAACCTATAATATGGGTGGGATATCTCTTCTTCAACACACGCAACCTAGCGGTTGAAAAGTGTTGAAGAAGAGATATCCCACCTTTCCTATTGTTTAAGCCCCACATTAGCCACATACAGCAAGAAAAAGACATCCCACCCAACGCTTTTGCGACCGATAGGTTGTGTGTGCGTTGGGTGGGATGTCTTTTTGTTCCATTCACATTAGATGGTGGGGTATACATCCTAGGCACTTTTCAACCAGGAGGTTGTGTGTGCCTAGGATGTATACCCCACCAATTTTAGGACTGTGGTATGAAGAAGTCATCTATGTCGTCAGGAACCTTTGGTTCTTCAGGTTTCGGTTTTTCTGGTTCAGGTTTGGGTTCCTCCGGCTTAGGCTTCTCAGGTTTCGGTTTTTCTGGTTCAGGTTTGGGTTCCTCTGGCTTAGGCTCAGGGAATGCGGGTGTATCTGGGTCCCAAGGATTATTAATCCAGTCATCATCATCTGGTCCAGAATTAGGTCCGCCATCTACATCAGGTAGTCCTAAGGCAGTGTCTTCATTGTGTATATCACATACGCCTAGTAAGCTTAGAGAATCATCACCATTGCTATGCCTGCTTTCTATTGTTTCTATAGGGCAGAATTCATTAGCAATCTTACCAGATATAGTACAGATATTTATAGTAGCCTCAGATACGTGTACATCACAGTATTCGGTAGGTATATCTTCTCTTCTGTAAAAATCAGTAGTAACCACTGAAGCATCAGGATCTAATTTACATAAATCTGTTGCTAATAGACCGGAAACACTACAAATTGTGGCTTGTGATATGCTAGTGGTAATCGGGAAGTCCTTTATAGGTAAGCCCTCGTGAAGATCTCTCATAATAACAGCCCACAAATCTAGTGGATAACTACTACCAAAGTTAAGAGGCTTTGGTTGGTCATGCCCCATCCATATTGCTGCAGAATAGTATGGTGTGTACCCTGCAAATAGTAGGTCATGGTTCTTAGATGTCGTACCTGTTTTACCAGCAATAGGCATTCCTTTAAATGTGTTTCTAATGCGTCTTGCAGTACCACTTTCAACTACGTCCTGCATCATATCAGTTAACATATGAGCAGTAGTTTCCTTAAGAACCATATGAGGTTCTTGGGTGTTGTCTAGTAAAAGCTTGCCGTCTTGGTCAAGAACTTTCGTATAAAGAATAGGCTGATTATATACTCCGTCATTAGCTATTGTAGCAAAGGCTGCTGTAAGCTCAAGAGGGGTAACACCTTCTGCTAATCCACCTAGTGATAGTGATCTTACTTTATCTTGCTCTGTTAGTGTTGTAAAACCAAAACGTAATAGGTAATCGTAAGCGGTATCAATTCCTACTGTTTGCAGTGCCTTTACAGCTGGGATATTCATAGAATCCCTTACAGCAACTCTTACAGTCTGAGCACCCCTGAATCCACTGTACCAGTTCTTTGGTGTATAAGGTTCTGAATTTGGCATCTCCCATGTAAAGGGCTCATCAACAATAATAGTGCTTGGTGACATTGCACCTATATCAATTCCAGGAGCATAGGCAGCTAAAACTTTAAAGACAGATCCTGGTTGTCGCTTAGCCTGAGTTGCCCTGTTAAATGTACGGTTACCTAGTTTATCACCACGGCCACCGGAGATTGCCTTAACATGACCATTGCCATGATCTACAATTGCTATGGAAGCTTGCGGTTGGGGGATCCTAAATAATGTTCTTTTTAAAACAGTATCTTCTGATGTAATACCCCATTCTTCTTCTTTAGAAAGTTTGAATTTCTCAGCGGCATCCTCATTTTTAATAATGCCATCCCCGCCGTAATGTTTCTCCGTTCCATCAGCTTTCTTAACAGATACACTATAAGAAACCTTAAGCTCTGAAGAATTAGATGGGAACAGGTTGGGATCATTCATATGCTTATCTACGATATCCTGGGCCTCCGGGCTGAATGTAGTGTAAATATGTAGCCCGCCACTGTATATTAAGTTTGTTGCCTGGGTGGATGATATACCCTGGCTAATTTGAAGGTCTTTAATTAGATCCTCGACAACCTGGTCTACGAAATAACTATGAGAAGATTGCTCGATAAATCTTTGGTTTGCTTTTGCAATTCTGGAATAAGGATCATCTTCCAAGGCTTCTTGTTTCTCCATTGCTGTAATATAACCTTGCTCATGCATTTTTCTAAGTACAGTTTCAGACTTTTTCCTATTATTTTCAGGTTTTGAAATAGGGCTAAACTGTGTAGGATTTTGAGTAATACAAGAAATTACTACAGATTCCGACAAGGTAAGGTCAGAAACATCCTTGTTAAAATAACGGTTTGCTGCTGCTTGAACACCATTTTCACCGTGTCCAAGAGGCACTGTATTTAAGTAGTATTCTAAAATTAAATCTTTAGGGTATAATTTGTCAAATTGAAGAGCTAAGTATTGCTCCTGAATCTTCCTTGTAAACTTCTTCTGCCCATCTTTTAAAACGTTTTGTTTAACCAGCTGCTGGGTAATGGTACTAGCGCCCTCAGATAATTTCCCAGATTGCAGGTTTTTAACGATAGCCCTGAAAATCCCTCTCATATCAATACCATTATGGTCATAAAAACGCTCATCTTCTGTAGCTATAAAAGCTTTTTGAAGATTATCTGGCATCTGACTAAGATTGGCATAAATACGGTTCTCACCACCAGATAATCTGTCCATCTCATTCCCACTATCATCGTAAATAAAGGAAATATAATCATCTGTAGGTTTAATACTTCCTTGACTAATATCAGGGGCAGTATTAATAATACCTATTAAGACCCCGAGGCCTGCGCCTATAATGGCAAATATTATTAGGGTAATAGTAATAAATACTGTTCTAAATGCGAGTATGTTGGTCCTTTTTTTAACTTTTCCTTTTTTTGAATGTATCTCTTTGCTTTGTTTTGCACGAGATTTTTTAGAGTAGTTCATATTTTTCCTCCCTCTCAAGATATCATTATACCAAATATGTATTATATTAAAAAGGGAAATCGTATAAATATTAAATAATAATTATTTAGAAGTAAAAAGCCCAGCAGGTGAATACAATAAATAAAGACCTACTTTAGCGCGTGCAAGGGGTGAGGGCTATACATGAAAGAAATAATTATAAAGTCAAATTATCTATTTATATAATTGTTATAGTATTAATGATGTCAGCTTGGGCATTAATAAATAAAGAGGTAATGCCTGTTGTAAGGTCAATGGCAAGAAGTGAGGCAAGGATGATAGCATTAAAATCCATTAACACAGGTATTAATAAAACATTGAATGCAAATAAGGTAACAACCCAAGATTTACTCTTTTATGATTATAATGATGCTGGGGAGATTGTATCTTGGAATGTAAACTCTATTAGGATTAATGAGTTATGTACAGATGTTGCAGATGTTATCATAGAAGACCTTAACAAAACAGGGGATATGCAGCTTAAAATCCCTATTGGGGTTCTAGCAGGTGTCCATATGTTCTCGGGTGTAGGGCCCAATATAAATGTTAAGGTTTTGCCCAAAGGTACAGCC
>CAYUEJ010000008.1:0-2445 GCA_964442565.1 uncultured Candidatus Epulonipiscium sp. | reverse complement strand
AAACCAGCTACGAGCCACAGGGATTAATCAGGTTAACCATGTAGTGTGGCTAGAAGTTGAGCTTAAGATGCAAATAATAGTCCCCCTATCATCAGAAGAGATGATTGTAAAAAGAAGGGTTGTATTAGTTGATAAAGTAATTAGTGGTAAAGTCCCAACTCATTATTTAAATCTACCCTTTAATGAGTAATTTTATGCACGTTTAACCATATAATGATATAATTAAGCTAAAGACTTATTTGAAACGAGGGAAATTATGAAAACAAAACAAGATGAAACTGAAAAAGTAATATTATTTGCAGCCCAAACACAAAAGCAAACTGATAAGGAAATCCATGAGGGATTAGCCGAGCTTGAGGAACTAGTTAATACAGCAGGTGGCCTTGTGATTGATAAGATTGTGCAGAAAGTAGATAAGATTAACTCTGGACACTACCTAGGGATGGGAAAGATAGAAGAGTTAAGGGACTTAATTAGCCAAAAAGAGGCAACAGGTGTTGTATCGGATGATGAGCTATCACCAATGCAAATGCGTAATTTAGAAAATATGCTAGACACTAAAGTAATGGATAGGACCATGGTAATACTCGATATTTTTGCCCAAAGAGCAAGGTCAAAAGAGGGGAAAATTCAGGTTGAAATGGCCCAGCTTAGATACAAGTTAACTAGGTTAACAGGTAAGGGGACTGAGTTATCAAGGCTTGCCGGGGGAATTGGAACAAGGGGGCCAGGAGAGCAAAAGTTAGAAACAGATAGAAGGTACATTAGAGACCGTATTACCCAGCTTAAGGGGGAGCTTAAGGAAGTTGAAAAGCATAGGGGCTTAATCAGGGAGCGTAGGGAGAAGGTAGGTACCCCGGTTATTGCAATTGTTGGATATACAAATGCAGGTAAGTCTACACTTTTAAATGCCATATCAGGATCAGATATATATGCAAAGAACCAGCTATTTGCTACCCTTGATCCAACAACCAGGAAGGTGACCTTGCCATCTGGGGCTGAGGTTTTGGTTACAGATACAGTAGGATTTATAAAGAAGTTACCACATCATTTGGTAAAGGCCTTTTATTCTACACTTGAAGAGACTAAATATGCGGATATTATCCTTCATGTTATTGACTCTAGCTCAGCAGATATAGATTCCCATCAGGAGGTTGTCCATGAGACACTTCAGATGCTAGAAGCTAATGAAAAGCCAATTATAGCAGTTTTAAATAAGATGGATATTTGCACTGAGGATAGCGTGCATGTCCTAACACCAGCTGACGCCCAAGTAAAAATCAGTGCCCGAAACCATGAAAATATTACTGGGTTATTAGAAGAAATTGAAGCTCTTCTTCAAGATAGGCTAGAAAAAATAGAACTGCTAATACCATATGACAAGGGTAATATATTATCTTATGTACATGAAAATGGAGAATCCCTTATAGAGGAGCATAGGGCAGAGGGGACTTATATAAAAGGATATATTCCAAAAGATAAGTATTATCAGGTTAGGGAGTTTGATGTTTCTAAATAAAAAGTTTTTTACTATATTCGACACAGAAATACAGCTTATGATAAAAATACTAGTAAAATATATATTATGTTTAAGGACAAACTTATGACTTTGTCAAAATATTTAGGATTGTGTAATATACTGCGAAATATTATGCTAGTATTTTAAATAACCTCACTATATAATTAACTTAATAAATAAAAGAAGCTAGGTGGGGGGTATTATGAGGAATATTGAAAGTAGAAAATTTTTAATGGGAACAAGACAATATTGTAATGAGGAGGATTCATTATTGCAGCTAGAGTATTATATGATTGAAAGGGCTGCAGAGGGTTGTAATAAGTATTACGGTATCGAAATTAATCAGCAAAAGACTAATGATTATATAGAAAATACAGTTCAATATAACAGTCTCTTCTTATCAGAATCTAAGGAGTGGACCGAAGATTTAATTGATAAATTAATTGGTAATGGAGTTACACCAGATACGATGGAGTATATAATAGATGACATAATGGGAATACCTTGTTAGAATTAATCTAACAAGGTATTTTTATTGCAATAGGAGGGTGAGAATTGATTAAAAAATATAAAACCATAGACAAAAGAGCACAAGTTGAAACAACCGAGAAAAAGTCTCGTTTCATTGCAACGGTGATGCCGGTTAAAACCCAGGAAGAAGCTGATGAATTTTTGAATGAAATCCGCAAGGAACACTGGAATGCAACCCATAACTGCTATGCTTATCAAATCGGTGAGCGCAATGAGGTGCAAAGATTTAGCGATGATGGTGAGCCACAAGGAACTGCAGGTAAGCCAATACTTGAAGTTTTAAAGGGGGAGGAGTTAAGGGATACAGCCATTGTTGTAACCAGATATTTTGGAGGGACCCTACTTGGGACAGGTGGGCTAGTAAGGGCTTATGGTAGGAGTGCCAAGGAAGGGGT
>CAYUEJ010000007.1:0-16604 GCA_964442565.1 uncultured Candidatus Epulonipiscium sp. | reverse complement strand
GTGCAGCTATCCTGATAGTATTTTAAATTTATTCTTGGTGCAACCTACTATCAGACATTATAACTGCACCAAGTAATTAATTCGCTTTTTTCCCATGGTTGAGACTTCACCTACTTTCAATTTCTGATTAACAATAACCCTCATCATAATCTTTATTATATGCTAAAAGCCCCTGTTACACAATAATGTAACAGGGGCCCTTACCACTACAGGGACTGAATCGCAATAAGCTAGGTGGCTTGCAGAAAGCGAGGGATTATAAGGATTTTGTCAAATTAATTTGCGAAGACTAGGGTATATTTGCGTTAAAAAAGTCAATTGTCTGAGCGACAGCGAGTTTTGACTTTTAGCAAATATACCCTAGCCAAGCATTAGTAATTTACAAAATCCTTATCCCACCGAGTGTCTGCAAGCCACCTAGCTTATGCGTCATCAACCCCGTAGCATCGCACGGGCGTCATCAGCCTTCGTAGCCATCTGGGTTTTGGCTTTGCCATCTCCAGGAGTCTTCGCACATCTCATCGAGGCCTCTTTTTGCTTCCCAGCCTAATTCATTCTTTGCCTTGGCAGGATCTGCGTAGCATTTAGCAATATCCCCAGGTCTTCTTGGCTGGATCTTATATTCTATCTTATCGCCTGTAACCTTTTCAAAGCCTTTAACAACATCTAATACGCTGTAACCTATTCCTGTTCCCAGGTTATAGGCTAATACGCCTTGTTTTTCTTTTAGCTTTTCAACTGACTTTACATGTCCTACAGCTAGGTCTACAACGTGGATGTAATCACGTACTCCTGTACCGTCTGGTGTATCATAGTCATCTCCAAATACGCTTAGATAGTCTAGCTTACCTACTGCAACTTGGGTGATGTATGGTACTAGGTTATTTGGAATTCCTTTTGGATTTTCTCCCATTGTTCCGCTCTTATGTGCGCCAATTGGGTTAAAGTACCTAAGAAGTATAATATTCCACTCATTATCTGCAACATATATATCCCTAAGGATTTCTTCTAACATCAGCTTGGTACGCCCATACGGGTTAGTTACTGATAAAGGAAAATCTTCCGTAATTGGCACAGTTGCCGGATCCCCGTATACTGTTGCTGATGAACTGAATATGATATCTTTAACATTATGCTTTCTCATAACGTCACATAGGACAACTGTCCCTGATACGTTATTGTGGTAATATTCTAATGGCTTAGATACTGATTCACCAACTGCCTTCAGGCCTGCAAAGTGAATAACTGCATCTATTTTTTCTGCTGTGAAAACCTTATCTAAAGCATCTGCATCTAATATGTCAGCTTGGTAGAATTTTAAGTCCTTGCCTGTGATTTTTTTAACCCTTGCTAAGGACTCCTCGCTTGAGTTTGAAAGGTTGTCTACTACTACAACCTCATAACCATCATTTAAAAGTTCAATACATGTGTGACTTCCGATATATCCTGCTCCACCTGTTACTAGTATTGCCATTTCGCACCGCCTTATTTGTATTTTTTAACTATTTCATTCATCTGTTCCCATTTTGCTTCCATATCTGCAACTAACTTAATCTGAGTACGTGCTCTATCTAAGTTATGGTTTTCCCTATGGATTTTAAAGTAAGTATCACCTTGTATATGGTCTGCTAAAAATCTTATAGCCTGCTCTAGTGTAATGATTTTCGCCCCAAGTGGCAGTGTATCTATTTCCTTTTCTGTTAGCTTGCCATCGCTGGCTTCAAGCATTCCTTTAACGAAAACCTCAAAAAGTTCAAGGCTCATACTAACTTTGGATAGGTCTGATTCATCTTCAAGGGCTGTACTTGCACCAAATCTAATAGCATCACCAAAATCGTTAGCTACTATACCTGGCATAACTGTATCAAGGTCAATAACACATAAGCCTTTACCTGTTTCGTTATCTATCATAACGTTATTTAGTTTTGTATCATTATGGGTTACCCTAAGTGGCAACTCACCCTTTTCAAGCATATCAGTTAAAATTGATGTTTCATCTTTACGCTCTAGGATAAAATCGATATCTTCTTTTATATCTTTAGCCCTTCCCATAACATCTTCTTCAACTGCTTTTACAAAAACTTCAAAACGCTGTGGTGTATGATGAAAATCTTTAATAGTCTCATGAAGTGTATGAGCTGGGTAGTCTGCTAATAGTTTTTGGAAATTACCAAATGCTAAGGCACTTTGGTAAAACTGCTCAGGTTCCTCAACCATATCATAACAGGTTGCGCCTTCAATAAAGTCATAAGCTCTCCAATATACACCTTCCTCATCCTTATGGAATAACTTACCATCAATAGTCGGAATAACACGGAGAGTTTCCCTTTTTGGATCGCCACAATTTTCTATGATTTTTTTTCTTAAATGTGATGTTACACCATTAATGTTCTCCATTAATTCTGATGGGTTTGTAAATATGTCATCATTAATTCTTTGCAAAATATAGGTATTTATTTCACCATTTGCATCAAAGGTAAGTTTGTAAGTATCGTTAATGTGCCCATTTCCAAATGGCTTTTTTTCTATAAGAGTGCCTTCAAATTTTAGATTGCTGATTGTTTCTTCAATCATCTTTCCCCTCCCATAACTTAACAGGATATTTCCCATCATCTTTTAGTTTGTTGATAGCCTTAGCTACTGTAGCCTTATCTTCTTGGTAAGTTACTCCGTGCCACTGATCTGATGTTTTTGATACGTAAACAGTTGCCTTATCTTGCTTTAATAAATCGTGTATTACATTTGGCAAGAAGTACTCTGATTTTAGTGGGTCTTGGCTTATGTTTTTATCTAGGAATTTAGTAAAGCCACTCTCCAGTTCATCTAAAATGCTTCTACTAAAACCCCATATGTTCATTGATGCTACGCTATCTCCTGGTAGGCTTGTCCAGTTCTTACCATCTTCTGTATAGGCTGGCCCATCTTCTTTTTTCTCAATCCTTGTTCGCTCTATGATCTCAACTAGGTAATCATTAGAATCAAGCTGACATACTCCTCTTGCAACGTGTCCGTTTTCTGTAAGGGTTTTATCTAGTCTATATCCTACCATTGTATATTTATACTTATCGTCATCCTTAGTATTTATTAGGTAGTCATAAATAAGTTTAAAAGCTGTAGCTCCGTAGTAATCATCTGCATTAAGAACTGCAAATGGACCATTAATAACATCTTTACAACATAAGATTGCATGACCTGTCCCCCAAGGTTTAACCCTTTCTTCTGGCACAGTGTATCCTGCTGGGATTTTATCAAGCTCCTGATAGACATATTCCACTTCTATAAGCTTTGATAGTTTATCGCCTATAGCCTCTTTGAAATCCTTTTCTATCTCATGCTTTATAATAAATACTACTTTTTCAAAGCCTGCCTTTATTGCATCATATACAGAAAACTCCATCATAATGTGACCTTCATTATCGATAGGGTCTATTTGCTTTAGGCCTCCGTATCTACTCCCCATACCTGCTGCCATTATAACTAATACTGGTTTTTCCATTGTACTGCCTCCTATATAATAAAATAACTACATATTTCCTACTATATAGTATAAGCTTTAGTGAAAAGGTTTTCAACATTTTTTGCTATAGTAGCGCCTTACTTCCTTTAAGATTGCCAATAGCCTTTTATTTGTCCTAGTTTTAGTATATGACTATATTTATATTTCATCAACATGATTCTTGTTTGCTTTCTTATATATATTGCTTTTATCTATAAATATAGGTATTAATTGTAGTATACACCGCCCCAGTAAACGTTATTCTTCACTATTACCTTATCCTTAAAGTTAACACCTTCAAGTGCCCATTTTTTATATTCCATAAATCCTACCCTATCGATAATGTAGCCTATGTGCTCTTTACCACCTGGGGCTGTTCTATCGATATAATTTTCTACAAACTTATAAGTGTTTTTAATTATTTTAGTAATATCTTCTTCAGATGCCCATATTAAAAAATCTTCTGCTAGTCTTGGGTTCTTCTTACCTGTTCTTCCCATAATTACTAGTCTATAATACCTCTCCTGACTTCTAGTCCATGCATCTGTCGGGCAAGCTAGTATACATTCCCCGCATCCTATGCACTTATCAACATTACGCTCTATTTTATAATTAACCTGGGTTAAGACATCTGCTGCCTTTCTTTTACATGCCTTAACGCAAGCCCCACAATCAACACATCTATCTTTATCATACTGGGGTTCTGTCATTCCCAAAACCCCAAAATCTTGTGTTCTAGCTTTAATACAATCATTGGGGCATCCAGTAAAAGCTACCTTAAAGTGAAGGTCATTTGGAAATATTTCTTTCTCCATCCTTTTGGCTGCTTCTGCTGTATTATAGTTAGCATATGGGCATACATTGTTACCTATACAAGCTGATACGTTCCTTGTTCCTGCTGCTGTATAACCACTGCCTGGAATATCTTGATTAATCTCAAGTCCTTCTATAATGGGTTGAAGCAGTGTATTAACCTTCTCCATATCCTCGTATCTAATACCTGGGATTTCAAATCCTTGTCTACTAGTAATATGAAGTAAGCCGTTACCATACTTTTTCGTAATCTCTTGAAGGAGCATTAAGTATTCAGCTTTAAGGTATCCCCCTGGAACCCTAACTCTAGATGCTGTAAGACCACGTTCTTTAGTTACTCTAAATGCATTTTTCTTAAGTTTCTTTGTGTTAACATCCATTGCAATCCTCCTCTTAGTCTCTTAAAAGTTTACCCTTTGTATAGTTAAAAACTGGTCCCTCAAGGCAAATATATACATCGTCTATCTTACAATGTCCACATTTTCCAATACCGCAGCACATCTTACGCTCTTGTGAAATCCATATATTCTCTTCTTTCATGCCTATTGCAAGCAAATCATGAACACTACAGTCCATCATAATCTGTGGACCTACAACTATGGCTACAGTTTCATCAATATGATTAATTACAATATCAGGGATATGGGCAGTTACAAGGCCTACTTTACATGTTTTATCTGCATCTTTATCTACTGTTACGACAACCTTCATTGTTTCTTCCCACTTTTTGATATCTTCTCTAAATAAAATATCCCCAACAGATTTAAATCCTGCTATAAGTGTACAGCTTTTTGCCTGATCAGGATTATTAGCAAAATAGTCTACAACACCTTTAACCGGCGAAAGGCCTGTACCACCTGCAATAATGATTACTTCCTTCCCCTTGTAATCTTCTACATCGAAACCATTTCCATAGGGTCCACGCAAGAATAGCTTGTCCCCAATATAATTTTCAAAAATCTCATTGGTTACTTTACCTACTTTTCTAATAGTAAGGTCCACAGTACCATCCCCTATGCCACTTACTGATATAGGTGCCTCACCAAACTTAGGTAGTGATACCTGGAAGAATTGTCCTGGCTTTATATCACCATCATAAGCCATCCTAAAAGTGTATTCAATTTCTGTATGTTTAATTACATCCTTGATTTCTGATGCAAATGGTATATATTCGTTATGTGACATTTACTCCACCTCTTTCATAGCATCTTCTAGCTTGTTAATACAATTTGAAAAGGAAATATATTCTGGGCAAATATCGTCACATCTTCCACAACCTGTGCACATATGCTCCCCAAACCTCTTTTTATAATCGTATACCTTATGCAGGGTCTTAAATCTCATGCGTTGACCATTATTTTTTCTATAGCTATGTCCGCCTGCCATATCTGTATAACCGTCTACATGGCATGATGCCCACACCCTTCGTCTTTCGCCCACTTTACCATTATCAGTGTAAAAAATATCTTGCATAGTAAAACAGGTGCATGTTGGGCATACAAAGTTACATCTTCCGCATGCAATACATCTTTCATCGTATTCTTTCCACATAGCAGAGTCCATAACATCTAGTGAAAGATTATCTGGAATATTTACCTTAATATCATTTTCCGTTACATAGTCCGGTGTAACTTCTAGATCTTCATAATCACCTTTTGCAAAAATTTTATCTAGCATCTCACACTTATTATCAATGTAAACACTATCGCCATCTACCTTTATGTAGCTATCATAGCTGTCAATTTTATTAGTCCCCATGCTAACACAAAAACAATTTTCAAATGTGCTTTCACAGCCTATTAAGATAAATTTTGTGTTTTCTCTTAGACGCTTGTAGTAGTAGTCTTCGTATTTATTGTTAAGGTAAATCTCATCTAAGCGCTTTAATGAATGAAGGTCACAGCTTCTTAGGAAGATAATAGCCCCTCTTTCTGGTTTATCCGCCTCTTTAACCTCATCTTCTGTAAAATAAAAAAGTGTTTCAGATATAGGCGTTAATGCTTCTTTAAATGAGTACTCTGACTTCTTATCAAATACAATATCTTCTATTTTCTCTACTTCTGCATATCTAATCCTATCTACATCAGAAAACCTTCCCTCACCTTCAAATAGTGTTGGTGCATAAATCATGTAATCTTTAGAAAGCTCATGTAATGCTATATTCATCTCGTCTACGCTTATTTTATATCCCATGTCACTGCTCCTTTACTTTTTTTGAAATAATATAATATGGAACCGCCATAAAGATTACCCCGCCAACCATGTTTCCTAGAGTAACAACGGCTATGTTATATATATAGCCCATCACACTTACATCTGCTCCGTTTGGCGCTAGTAGCCCAATAGTTAGAAGGGTCATATTAGCAACGCTATGCTCAAAGCCTGCAGTTATAAATGTGAATAGGCACCAAAATATCATAATTAGCTTTGCCGTTTCTTCCTTACACCTAAAGGTAGACCATACCGCCAGGCAAACTAAAATATTGCAAAATATTGCCCTGAAAAATAATGGTACTAATGGTAGGCTCATCTTAGCCTGGGATGTAGCCCCTATAAATTCACCAACTGGCCCTGTTGCAAGCCCTGTTTGATAAAACATAAATCCTGTTAATATTGAACCGAAAAGGTTTCCTATAAAACTAACTAACCATACCTTGGCTGTGTCCTTCCATGGCAGTTTCCCTCCTAAAGAAGTTGATGCCATAACAAAGTTATTACCTGTAAATAACTCTGAACCCGCAAATACTACTAGACTTAGTGCAACTCCAAATGACAAGCCCATAACAATTTTTGTAGCTGGTGAGCCGGCATTATTTAAGAATCCCCCTATGGTAAATATAAGTATTATTCCAAGTCCTACATACATACCAGCTAGCATGGAGCTAATCATGTACCCTAACGGGTTTGTCTTTAGTAGCCGTGATTTTGCCACCCCTGCCACCCCTACATTGTTAAATTCTTCACTAAACATTGCAAAACCTCCTTATCCTTTTGTATATATTCTATCATAAACATACAAAAAAGTCGTAACCCTGGTTACGACTTTTTGCTTTAATATTATATATTAATCATCTTAGAAACTCTCTCCATACGCTCTATAGTATAGTTAAAGAAGTCCTCGTATGACTGGCAGAAATAATTCCTACTTCCGCTACCATCCTCAGATTCTACTCGTTGCCTTGTACAGCCACCCCTGCATAGGGGTAGATACTTGCAGTTTCGACACTTTTGGTCGTGGTTTATTGATGATTCTACAAAATTCATTTCTTTCGCCTTTTGGGCTATATTTATAAAGTCATCTGCGTTTATATTTCCAAGCCTATACTCATCTAATACATAAAAGTCGCACGGATAAACACTTCCATCTGCTTCAATTACATTTTGAACGCTACACACTCCCCTTTGTTCACAACTTTCTGGCTGATTACCCATTAAAATATTTATATAATTTTCAAATAGTCTTATATAGGGCTGCTGCCCTTTTTGTAAATCCATATACCAAAGGTCAAATAGCTCTTTTAAGAAGTTTCCGTAAGCCTCTGGGCTTAAGGAATAAGTCTCTTGTTGCCTATCATCAAATAATGGGTCTAGGCAGGCAATATATTGTTGGTATCTAAATCCTTGCTTTTTATAATAGTCGTAGATTTTTTTTGCCCTAAGGGCTGTTCTGCTATTGACTACCGTTAGAATGTTATACTCTACCCCAAACTTGTCTAATCTTTTTGCTGTTTCAATAATTTTTATAAAGGTATCTTTGCCATTTTGGGATTTTCTGTATGCATCATGGGTAGGCTTAATTCCATCTAATGATAAGCCAACTAGAAAGTCGTGCTCTTTTAAAAAAACGCACCATTTTTCATCTAGTGCATACCCATTGGTTTGAATTGAATTATGTATTTGAATATTTTTGTGATTATATTTATGTTGAAGTCTAATTAGTTCCTGGAAAAATTCCAAACCTGCAAGGGTTGGTTCTCCCCCTTGAAACATAAATCCACAGCCCCCATCAGCATGATTTAATGCCTTTTCCACAAGGTTCTCTAATGTATTAAGATTCATCATCCCATAAGATGAAGTTTGTCTTTTACCCATTGTATCCTTGTAAAAACAATAACTACATTCCATATTACACATGCCTGATGCTGGTTTAATCAATAGTTGTAATGGTGGCATTTTTTACTCCTTTTATCTTTACTAATTCAAGAAACTTGCTAATCGGTTGCTATTTTGTCTAAATGATATATAATTATTACTATGTATATAGATGTTATTCTTTTGGAGGTGAACAATGAGTTCCCATTACAATATAGATAGATTTGAGAATAAGTCGTCCCGACTTTCCCCACTTTACATTAGTTCCAATCAATATCAATCTGATTGGAAAAGCATTCCACATACCCACCATTTCACTGAATTATTTTACGTCATAAGTGGGAGTGGCAGCTTTATTGTGGATCGTAAAACATTTCCTGTCAAACCAGATGATCTTGTTATTGTTAATCCTAATGTTGAGCACACTGAAATTTCTAGCCCCTCTGATCCTCTTCATTACATTGTGCTAAGTGTTCAAGATTTTATTTTCACACCTACAAGTGGAACAACCAACCACCACTATTGTCACGATAATTATAGGGACTATAAGCAAGATGTCTTTTTTTATTTACAAGCACTTTTGTCTGAAATGAATGCTAAACAGCCTGGTTATGAAATTATTTGCCAAAACCTACTGGAAATTCTCATTATTAATATTGAAAGGCGCACTGAGTACGCTATGTCCTTTTTACCTTCCAAGCATATTCCTAAAGAATGTGCCCTAGTTAAGCGTTATATCGATAATCATTTCAAGGAGCATATTACCCTTGATTTATTGGCAGGTCTTAGTCATATGAATAAATATTATTTAGTTCATACATTTAAAAAACATATGGGTATCTCTCCAATTAATTATTTAATTCAAAGACGTATTGATGAGAGTAAGCTGCTACTGGAAACAACTGATATGTCCATTGGCGAAATTAGTATCACCCTTGGGTTTTCCTCACAATCTTATTTCTCTCAATCTTTTAAAGCAATTACCAACCAATCCCCTAGCGAATACAGGAGTCATACAACAATCCCCACTACTATTGATTAATAATAGTAGGGATTTCTTCCCCTGCTTTTTCCATTTCCTTCTTAAGCAAGTTAATCATCTCTTCTTTGATATCCTTATAATCCGTATTATGGACCAAATTATTAAACTCATAAGGATCTTTCTTTAGATCATATAGGAAATCCGGAGCATAAACCTGGCTACTAGCATGGTCAAAGCCATTTTTATCTGGAGCATAAATACTAAAAAGATAATCTTTAGTCCTTATAGCCCTGCTTACCCTACTTTCACTAATTTGAGCAAAAATTACATTATCCCTATTTTTAAGCTGACCATCTGCCACATCTTTTAGATTTTCACCAGCCATCTTATGACCAATATCAATGCCGGCTATATTTAAAAATGTTTTAGGCAAACTAACTGTACTTACTAAGTCTTCAACTTTCTTAGAACCCCTAAATCCTGGTCCTGCAATAACTAGCGGTACCCTTAAAGAAGCTGAGTGGCAAGAGCGTTTATAATCATCTCCTCCATTTAGGTTTGGATCATTATTTCTTGTTTGAAAATGGGATCCATGGTCCGATGAATACACAATCACTGTATTTTCGTATAGACCTTTTTCCTTAAGTTTTTCGATTAACCTTCCTAAATTAGTATCTAAGCTATTACAGCAGCCTAGGTAATCCGGATACTGTTCTTCTGCATTACCACCTAGGATTTCCAAGTCCTTGGGTAGGATAAAATCTTTAAATTTCTCTTTAGACCCTTCAGGGCCTTCATATCTTTGCCTATCATTTTGGTGGTGGGGCTCTATATGGGAAATCGTCATAAAAAATGGCTGCCCCGATTGCTGCTTGTCTAAATATTCTAAGGCGAAATCTGTTATCTTATCCGCACGGTAGCCCTTAAATTCTCTCTTTTCCATATTCTCATCAAATACATATCCATCATATCCATGGGATGTAAATTCAAGTATATCTGATACTCTCCAAAAACCCTTATATCCCCCACGTTTTTCTGGTGGTATAGCAGTTTTTGTATAATCTTGTTCCGGATTTGGGCTTTCTTTATCGTCGCTAGCTAAGTGCCATTTACCAATATATGAACAATCGTATCCTGCCTCATACATATAATCTGCCACTGTCTTAACATCCTCTGGCAGGGATATACCATTTTTATAACACCCTGTCTCAGTCGGATATAAGCCTGTTTGGAATATTGATCTACAAGGTCCACAAACTGGCTGAGCTGTATAAGCCTCCTCAAAAAGAACCCCTTCCTTAGCTAGGTTATCTAAGACAGGTGTGATGGGAAGTGGCTGCCCATAGCAGCCTATAGTATCCCATCTTTGTTGATCTGTGAAATAGAATATTATATTTGGTTTATCCATACTACTCCACCTCTACCCAGCGCATTTCCATTGGCTTTAAATCAAGGCTATATTTAATGACACCATCTATATATAAATCAGTTTGTTTAGCCTCTTTAGAGTTATTAATTACTGCAATCTTACCTGTTTCTTCAAATGCCGCTACTTCTGTATCCACATTACTTACAAAATACTTATGCATTTGATCTTCCATACCTGCTGCATAATATAATGTACGTAGTAGGATTCGGCAATTTTGTGGTGAGTAGGGGAAGCCTGTAAAGTAAACACTGCGCCCTTTACCATACTCATTCACTACTAATTGGCTATACCTTCCATCTTGACGTAAGATCTGGTAGTCTTCACCTTGGGCATAAATACGGCTCTTACCTTCACCAAAATCAACTTCATCCTCAATATCTTCTAGTATAAAGTGCTCTGGATTTAGTTCGTTATATTTATCTGTGCTTAGTGAGAAGCCCATTTCCCTATCAACACCTAAAACATCGCTTAGCTGGAAGTATCTTCCTTCAAATTGGCAGGCTGTTGGCTCGCCTACACCAATAAATCCACCACCATTATCGACAAATTCACGCAGTATTGTAGCAACCTCCGGATCCTTCCAGTTTTCTGCACCACTAAAGGCAGTATAGGCATCCCCAGCATTAATAATTACTTTTATATCCTTATCTAAGCCTTCTTTTAACTCATCAAATGTGATGAATTCCACATCCACCGGCATACCTGCTAAACATTCGATTATTCCAACGTAGGAATAAATTTCACGGTGCCAAATGGCATGGTGCACTTGATTAGCCATCCAGCGTCTTAAGTTACCCCAGCAATTTAAAACAGCTACTTTAAATGGTGCTGTATAGGCCTTGGTTCCATTCATATTCTCATGAATTTGGCGGAACTCATCTACTACTAGTTCAACTTGGTCAATAAAACCTGGCCACTCAGAAGCAAGCTTTAGATAACCACCATAGCCTATTCTATCTAACGGTGAGCGCAAAATTGCACGTCTTGCCTGTAGCCAGTTTTCCTGGGCCTCTCCAATTGGGTCTCCCCCCTCACAGAATGTATCCGGGAAGAAGTAAGGAAGTAACCTTCCCTCAGTATAATCTACCCCTTCTATATCTGAAATCATGCGAAGAGTTACTGCATCCCCTACAGAACCTACTACTGCATCTAAGCCAATGTCTTTAAAGTATTTACCAAATGGCTCTGTTCCAATCCAGTGATCACCTAAGAACATCATTGCTTCTTTTCCATAGGAATGAACAATATCTACTAATTCCTTTGCAAGTTTACTTACTTCTATTTGCTGGAACTCAACAAAATCCTTGAATTCTTTGCTTGGCACCCTAAAGATTGAGTTATGGTAACCCTCATCCACAATAAATTCTGGTCTAAATTTATATCCTGCCCATTCTTCAAACTGCTCCAAAATATACGGGCTTACACTAGCACTATATCCAAACCATTCAACGTACTTTTCACGTTTTTTATCATCAAATGTTAATGTAAACTGGTGGAAAAAGGTAGTAAATCTAACAACATCAATCTCTGGGTTATCTTCACACCACTTTGTTAACTTTTCTTTTACATACTCTTTTGTTTTAGGTTGCCTAACATCAAAAGTTGCCTGATGAGGTGTATCTTGCCAATCATTAGTAATGAAATTATACATATGCACAGGATCCCAAATTAAAAAGGCAAGAAAGCTAACTGTATATTGGTGGTATTTAATTGTTTCAATAACTACTTCTTCTGTTTTATCATCAAACTCCCATTTATCAGTTGGAACAACTTCTCCTGTTGTCCTATCAATAACTTCCCACCATCTTTTATGATCATCAATGGTATTAATCTTAAGTTGCTGTGTATGGAATCCCTTCATTAATTTAATTCTTAATGTGGTATCCTTTGCCGTTACCCTATCTGTAATTAGATATTCCTGTTGTATTTCTTCTGGATTTTTATTAGCCCACTCATTATCCTTACGAGTTGTATAATATGTGGCATATTTTTTTGCATCTAATCCAAGCAGTTCATCAGGCATTTGGGTCCCATCACAATCTCGAATGGCATCTGCCTTCAAGAGGTTTTTAAGCCGTATAGTCTCCTCAATCATATCAATATCTGTTGGTAGTGTAAGTCTTCCCGTTGCCATACTATCTTCTCCTTTAAGTAAATTTTTATGATGTATTACTGATATTTTTTATTATAAGAATATAAGAGTACAAGAAGCCCAGCTAAACCAATCAGCATTTGTACTAGGTTCTTATATCCAACTGTCTTTTGACCTGTTATAATCATGGTTAAAAATACAACAAATAAAATTAGTTTGAGGATTACCATAAGTGTAGGTATAATCCTTGATTCCTTCTCTTCGTTCATACTCCCCACCTATCCTTTCAATCCACCTAAACTCATCCCTTGGGTTAATCTTTTTTGAACTAACATATATAAGATTAACGTTGGTAACATAACGATAACTAGCCCTGCATATAGCTGTCCATAATTCGTTGCCGCTTTTTGGACACTAACTAAATTCATAAGGCCTACAGGCAGTGTCTTGTACTGATCCTTAGTCATCAAGGTCATAGATATAATGTATTCATTCCAGAATGCTAGAAAATTAAATAAGATAATCGTTATAACAGCAGGTCTAGCCATTGGAATCATAACTTTAAACATTGTATAAAAGTATCCACCGCCATCTACAAAGGCTGCCTCTTCATAGTCTGTTGGTATGGTGGCAAAAAAGCTTGATAATAGATATATGGTAAAGGGCAAATGGGTTGATGCATATATTAGTGCTAGTATCACTAAATTATTTAATAAAAAAGGTGGCAAACTATAGCTTGCTAATATAGTATTTCCATTGACTAACATTAGGAAAATAGGCACCACAATGTAGTTTACATTTATAAATAGGCCTGCCATAAATATAATATTTAGTAGTTTGCTCCCTTTAAAGCGGTATCTTGCTAAAACGTAAGCTGCTGGTATAGCAATCACTAATAAAAATATAAGGGAAAGCACTGTAACAATTACAGAGTTAAGCATATAGGTCCCCATTTTAGCTTCTTTAAATGCACCTACGAAGTTTGCATAATTAAAACCTTCTGGAAGCGCCCATGGACTTCTTCCATAAAACTCTGGATTAGTCTTCATTGATGCCATAAATACCCATCCGACTGGAATTATTATTGCAGCAGCAAATACAATTAATGCCACATAGATTAGTACTGTGGATATTTTACTGGATGTATTATGTTTTTCATTCATTCTCCTACCCCCTTTTAAAATTCTAAATCATCACGTTTAGTAATTATATTGACAATGGCTGAAAGCCCAAATGAAAATATAAATACTACTACACCAATCGCCATACCGTATCCATAAGATGAGTTAGTATATGCTTGGTTATACATATAGTTTAAGAACACATCTGAGGCTCCATCAGGTCCCCCACTTGTCATTGCCTTAACTAACATAAAACTCAGATTAATTGTACTGATAATAAAAAACGTAAGTGTAGTTCTTATATTGTTCCATATAAGTGGTAGTGTCATTGTAAAGAACTGCTTAAGTGCCCCTGCTCCTTCAATGGCTGCGGATTCATAAATACTCTCTGGTACACTTGCCATACTAGCCATATACATTACCATATAATAACCTATTGCCTGCCAAATCAGTGCAATAATCACTGCCCATACAACTAAATCTTGATTTCCAAGCCAGGCAATAAGTCCTTCTCCCCCCTCACCTACAGGGCGAAATATATAAATAAAACTATTTAAGAGTCCATCTCTTTGATCATAAATGGCTGAAAATATTGCTGATATTACAACTATAGAAAGTATATTAGGGATATAAAAAACTACCCTAAAAAAACCTTGTCCCTTAACAGGTCTTCTTGATAATATTGCTGCAAATATAACGGCAAGGGCCATTGTTACGATAGTTACAACCACTATGATTAATATAGAGTTTTGCATTGACCTTAGAAACTTTTGATCAGCTGCAAGTATCTTAAAGTTTTGTAAACCTACAAAGGTTTTATTTGCTGAGAATCCCCCCCATTTGTAAAGGGACATCCTAAAAACATTTAATGTTGGCAAAATCATAAATATAAACATCAATACAGTCGCTGGTGCAACACAGCAAAAAACGAATATATTCTTTTGCATTTTATTGCCTTTCCATTGTTCCATTACTATACCCCCCTTAATCCTATTTAGATAATAAGCGGTGGATTCCTTAAGGCATCCACCGCTTATGAAAGCTTAAACTATATGGTTATTGTTTATTTCATTGCGCCTCTTAGTTGATTGCTTACATCTTCAACTGCATCTTGCCATTCTGCTACTGTTTTATCACCTGTTACAATACTATCAATTGTAAAGAACAGTGTTTCTTTCATGCTTACACCTTCAACTGCTTCTGTTGCTGCAAAGCCACCCATTGAAGCGATAGCACCTGTGTCATAAATAGAGAAGATTGTTTTTGAATCTTCGTCTGTTATAAATTTGTTTACTTCTTTAATTGGTTGGATTGCTCCGCCCTTAGTTGCAAAGATTTCTGCTGCCTCATCTGAGTATAGGTAAGCCATGAACTTTTTAGCTAATTCTGGGTTTTCTGCTTGTGCTGGAATCCATGATTGCTCGAAGAATGTAAATGCTGCTCTGTCTCCACCATCTTTAACTGCTGGAAGTGGCATGAAGCCCCACTCAAATCCTTCAGCTCTAGGTGCATCTTCCATTTCTCCTATGATCCAGTTACCATTAGGCATGAAAATCGCTTGATTATCTAATACTAATTGTTGGTTTTTCTTGAAGTTATCTCCGTTTGCATTACCTACTGTTGATGGTTCCATGTAGTCTGCAAGCTTTGCAACAATTTCAAATACTTGTGTTGCTTCATCTGTTTTCCAGATTCCTTCTTCATATGACATTGCTTTGTTGTAGAATTCGCTTCCACCAACTTGTGCTAACATTCCGAAGATAAATGCATCAAAGTATCCTGCTACAGGATATGTAAATAATGAAATTCCTTCTGCCTTAGCTTTATCTCCTAATGCCCACATTTCATCCCAAGTAGTAGGTACATCCCAACCTTTTTCTTCTAGAAGGTTAGCATCATACCACAGTCCACATGGGCTATAGAACATTGGTGCTAAGTATGTTTTACCATCATTGTATGGGTTAGTAACTAAAGTATCTGTAAATCCTGGTACAATCTTATCCCCTACTTTTACACTTTCCCCTGGTATTTCCATAGATAACACATCTGTAATATCTAAAATCGCATCATCTTTTAATAATGTTTCTGGTAGTGCTAACTCACGTCCTGTTGCTAAGTATACAAAGTCTGGGAATTCCCCTGCTTTCATTAGAGGACTAATTACTTCTTCTAAGTTTTTCTCTGTTGTTAGCTCAATGGTAACACCTGGATTGTTGTCCATAAACTTTTGTGTTACTTCTTGCCACATTTCTACACCATATCCACCTTCAAATGCAGCTACTTTAAGCACTTGTTCTCCTACTGGCTCTTCTGCAACATCTTCTTTTCCTACTGCTTCTGTCCCTGACTCCTCTGTAACTGGTGGTGCTTGCTCAGCTGGTTTACCACAAGCTGCAAGTGATGTCATAGCAATTGTTGAAGCTAAAATTAATGTTAAAAACCTTTTAGTTTTTTTCATTTAGATTCTTCCTCTCTTATTTAACTTTTCATTTTTATTGACTACATATCTATCATAAAATATAGGCTTTTTAACTTCAAGCTGATTGTTGCCTTTTATTTTATATATCTTGTTTTTTTAT